>CAYGJN010000133.1:0-6029 GCA_964350135.1 uncultured Bacteriovoracaceae bacterium
GTTGAAGAAATCATTTTTGATAGAAATTGTGTGATTACATTTAAAGCTGTTGGGCCAATAAAACGTTGTTTGGATTTATTAAACATAGGCTCCAGCAATATCTCTGTTTATTTTTATAAAGGTCCTGGTTTTGACGAGCAAGAAGCGAACTTTAAAAGAGAAATCGGTCATAATTGGGAATGCTTTGAAGATATTTCTTATGAAATTGGTGAATTTCAAAGAAGATTTATTGGAATTCGAAGAAAAAACGTTCCACGTGGAACAAATAAGTCTAAAAATCTTGTCAAAGTTTCAGAGCTCCTTTAACTTTAAAAAAACATCTTAAAATTTGGAGAACCTGTGGCCAAAATTATATCCATAACTAATCAAAAAGGCGGCGTGGGTAAAAGTACAACTGCTATTAACTTGGCGGCTTGCTTGGCAGTTGCCGAAAAAAGGACATTACTTGTAGATTTTGATCCTCAAGGAAATTCTAGCGTAGGAGTTGGGGTCAATAGAGATGTAGCCAAGGAAAATAATATTTATCATGTCCTTATTAAACAAAAAGAAGCAGTAGATTGTGTTGTTAGAACTGATCTGCCGTTTTTTGACATTATTCCCTCCCAGCAAGACTTGGCCGGAGCTGAAATAGAGCTTGTGAGTGAAATTGCAAGAGAGTCTAGGCTTAAGATTTCCCTAGAGCCGTTAATGGATAGTTATGATTATATAATTATTGACTGTGCGCCAAGCCTAGGACTATTGACGGTTAACGCACTTAACGCGTCGCACAGCTTTTTAGTGCCAATGCAAACAGAATATTTTTCAATGGAAGGCCTTTCTCAATTAGTGGGCACAGTAAAATTAATAAAAAGCTCCATTAATCCAAATCTGCAAATGGAAGGTGTGCTTCTAACCATGGTTGATAAGAGAAATAATCTTCACAAACAAGTTGCAGAAGAAGTAATGAACCATTTTAAAGACAAAGTTTTTAAAACAGTTATACCAAGAAATATTAAGCTTTCAGAGTGCCCAAGCTTTGGAAAACCAATCATTTTATACGATATCGAATCAACTGGATCAAAAGCATATTTTAGCTTGGCCAGAGAAGTAATCGCTAATAATGCTAAAGACTCAACTATTGGTCCTATGGGACCATTTGTAAAAAACGCTGGTCCTATAGAACCAGTTGCAACTTTATAAGAGGCTGTCATGAAGAACATAACTCAGAAACCTAAGAAACTTGCCCTTGGAAAAGGAATAGCATCATTGCTGGCTGACACTAGCTCTAGTATTGATGTTGATGGATTTGATATGGATGATTTCGCACAGAAATCAAAAAAAGAAATTACCAATAGTAGTGTAAAAATTGATAATTCGCCCCTGGAAGTTCCACTATCAAAAATCACAGTAAATCCATACCAGCCAAGAAAGATATTTAAGGAACAAGACCTCTTGGAGCTAGCAAACTCTATAAAGGTTAACGGCCTTATTCAGCCTATAACAGTAAGCCAAAAAGATGATGGCACATTTGAAATAATTTCTGGTGAGAGAAGATTTCGTGCTTGTGAAAGGCTTGGATATGAAAGAGTTCCGGTATTTCTTAAAAAAGCGACAGATAGAGATAGATTAGTTTTAGCAATTATAGAAAATGTACAAAGATCAGACCTCAACTGTGTAGAAGAAGCACTCGCTTATTATCAATTAATGGATGAGTTTAGTCTTACACAAGAGGAAGTAGCTAAGAAAATTGGTAAAGAGCGTTCAACAATTGCAAATTTTTTAAGAATACTAAAATTACCAAGATCGGTTGTAGATTTATTACAAAAAGAGAAATTAAGCTTTGGACACGCAAAAGTGCTTGCGGCCCTAGATGATCGTACATTAATTAGTGAACTTGCCAATGAAGTTGTTGCTAAAGGTATGTCTGTTAGAGATACAGAGAAAAAAGTTAAAAATCAGAAAAAGCCAAGTTCTAAAAAAACGACACAGCAAGTCCAACAAATGGAAAGCCTAAAGTCATCACTGGAAAGCAAAACTGGTTTTCATTTTGAGCTTAAATCCAAAAATGACAATTCTGGACAAATAACAATTAAGTTCAATAATAAGGATGAGTTTAATAATATATACGAATTCCTTATGAGATAAACTATGAGAACAAATGAAAATGATCTAACGGCCGTCATAGAGGAAGGTTGCAAGTTTGAAGGCAATCTATCTTTTAATGGAGTTGCAAGGTTGGCCGGAATTGTTAATGGCTCTGTCTACTCCAATGACACATTAATAGTTTCAGAAGGTGCAATAATAAATGCAGATATAACGGCCAATGTTATTTTGATCTCTGGGCATGTAAAAGGAAATATAAAAGCATCCTCTAGGGTTGAGATCCGATCCCCCGCGCGTTTTGAAGGAACAATCACTGCGCCAAGTCTAATTGTGGAAGAAGGCGTAATCTTCCATGGAACAACGAAAATGAGAGACAAAAAGTAGCTGCTGGTATATAAGGTCTGCTGATCCAAATTATACCATTAATAGCTATTGAGGTCGTTTGATGGAAGACATGCTTAAGCCTTCTGTTCTGTTAATACAACTTGTTGTCGTAGTCATATTTTTTATCATTAATATGCATTTATTCTTTGGAAAACTTTTAGAAGTTTTAAGAGAACGTGAATCTAAAACTACTCTGCTAGAAGAAAATGCTGAAAAGACTATCGAGAAAGCAAAAAGTATTTCAGAAGCTTATAGGGCCAAAATTGATATTGCTTATTCAGATTCACAAAAAAAATTAAAAGCACTCAAAGAAGAAATAGTAGATAAAGAAGATAAAATTCATAAGTCTGAAGAAGCTACTATTATGAAAGAAATAGAAAAAGAAAGAGAAAAGATAATTGATGAAGTTAGCTTGAAGAGACATGCCGTTTTAAAAGAAACGCAAAGTTTGGCAAGTGATCTAGTAAATAAAATTGTTCAGTAAGTGAGAAAATTGTGAAGTACCTTAGTTTACTTATTTTAGCATCTCTATCATCCCAAGCATTTGCTGCAGGTGCTGGTCATATTTCGGACCTTATAGCACCAGCTGTAAATTTTATAATTTTTTCATCAATTCTTTATTTCGCTTTAAGAAAGCCAGTCGTAAATTCTTTCAAGGAAAATGCAGAGAATGTTATTGAGACATACGAAAGAGCACAAGTTAAGAAAAAAGAGGCAGACCTTCTTTATAATGATGCAGATTCAAAGATGAAGGCTTCAGAGTCTGAAGTACAATCAATTGTAAAAAGATCTGAGGAAGAATGCAAAAACTTTGAAAAGAATTACAAAGCAGAAGTACAGGACAAGATCCAAAAATTTAAAGTAGATTCAAAACAACGTTTAGTTGCAGAAAAAAATACACTTATTAGCAAGCTTAGTGATGATCTTGTAAGTGAAATAGTCGGCATGGCAAAAGAGAATATTTCAAAGGATGGAAGTCTTAAATCAAAAGCAACAGAGAAAATGTTGAAAGGCGTTCAGTAATGAAAGAAAAAGATATCGCAAAAGCTTATGCAAAATCTTTTATTCAATTAGGCGATGAACTTAATGTGGATATCGCACAAGAATTTACAGTTCTTACGGAAATTATTAATTCTTCAAATGATCTTGAAAACGTAATGTTTTTAGATCTTTTTACTGTTGAAGAAAGAAAAGCTGTATTGGAAGGAATTCTCGACAAGCTAGAAGCCTCCAAGCTTACGAAAAACATTATTTCTTTTCTTTGCGAAGAAAAAAGACTCAATGTTTTTCCTCTGATCTTTAAAGAAATCATTGTAATTGATGATCATAAAAAAGGTTTTATGAGAGGAACCATTGAGGGAGCAACAGCTGATATTGATGAAGCATCAAAAGCAAAATTGTTAAACTTTATTGAAACTAAAATAGGTAAAAAAGCACAGCTGGATTATGTACAGTCAGATGCTGTAACGGCCGGGTTTAGAGTAACAGTAGATGATCTACAATTAGACGCTACTGTTGATAATCAATTAGAAAAATTTAAAGAAAGTATAGTTCGACTTCACTAGTTAAGGAGTATTGTTGTGAATGTAAGCATGAGACCAGAAGAGATCACGTCGATTATTAAAGATAGAATCTCTAATTTTGAATCAAAACTTCAGGTTGAAGAAGTTGGGACAGTTCTCACTTACGGGGATGGTGTTGCCAGAGTTTTCGGCCTTAAGAATGTTATGGCCGGTGAACTTGTTGAGTTCCCTAGTGGTACAAAAGGAATGGTTCTAAACCTTGAATCAAATAATGTTGGTATTGCCGTTTTTGGTGATGATACTTCAATTAAAGAAGGCTCAACTGTTAAAAGAACGGAGCAAATTGTTTCTGTTCCAGTTGGTGAAGCGCTTCTTGGTCGTGTTGTTAATCCAATTGGTGAGGCTATCGACGGACAAGGTGAAATCGATAAAACACATATGAGAGCGGTAGAAATTAAAGCTCCAGGAATTATTGCAAGAAAGTCAGTAAATGAGCCTCTTCAAACAGGTATTAAAGCAATCGATTCAATGATTCCAATTGGTCGTGGTCAACGTGAGCTTATCATTGGTGATAGAAAAACAGGAAAGACAGCTGTTGCACTTGATACAATAATTAACCAAAAGGGCAAAAACGTTAAATGTATTTATGTTGCCATTGGACAAAAGCAATCAACAGTTAGACAGATTCACAGAAAGCTCCAAGAAGCAGGAGCTCTTGAATATACAACAATTATTTCAGCAACTGCCTCACAGTCTGCTCCCCTACAATTTATAGCTCCTTATACTGGCTGTACTATGGGTGAGTATTTCAGAGATAAAGGTGAGCATGCATTAATTGTTTATGATGATTTAACAAAACAAGCACAGGCATATAGACAATTATCATTACTGCTAAGAAGACCTCCTGGTCGTGAAGCATTCCCTGGAGATGTTTTCTATCTTCACTCAAGACTTCTTGAGCGTGCAGCAAAAATGAATGATGAATTAGGTGGTGGATCACTAACAGCTCTTCCGGTTATTGAAACTCAGGAAGGTGACGTTTCTGCTTATATCCCAACTAACGTAATTTCGATTACTGATGGTCAGATTTATCTTGAATCAGATCTTTTTAACTCTGGTGTGCGACCTGCTGTTAACGTTGGTCTTTCAGTTTCAAGGGTTGGTGGTTCTGCACAAGTTAAAGCAATGAAAAAAGTAGCTGGTACTCTTAGACTTGACCTGGCTCAGTTTAGAGAACTTGCAGCCTTTGCTCAGTTTGGATCAGATCTTGATGAAGCAACACAAAGACAATTAGCACGTGGTGAACGTCTGGTTGAGCTTCTTAAGCAAGGTCAGTACGCTCCAATTGAAGTTTATGAGCAAGTTGTATCAATCTATGCAGCGACTAATGGATATTTTGATAAGATACCAACAGATAAAATTGGCCAAGCAGAAAGTGATTTTGTTGATTACTTAAAGTCACGTCATAGTGAACTTATGAGTAGCCTTTCTTCAGGGTCTTTTGATGATGGAGTTGTTGGTAAGTTAAAAGAAGCTTGTGCAAGTTTTGCTGAGACTAATAAGTACGAGTAAGAGGCTATAAAAAATGGCAAATATTAAAGAGCTCAAGAAGAAGATCAAAAGTACAAAAGGTACTCTGAAGATCACTTCAGCAATGAAGCTTGTTTCTGCTGCAAAATTGGCAAAAGCACAAGCTGCAATTGTGGGGGCGAGACCATATAGTAATGAGCTAGATAAAACGATTAAGACCGTTGCGGCTTTAGCAAAAAATTATTCTCATTCTTATTTAACAGAATCTAAAGAGAATAAAAAAGCGCACTTAATAATTATCTCTGCAAACAAAGGCTTGTGTGGTGGTTATAACTCACAGTTAATCAAGAAAATTAGAAAATTCGTAGCCAGCACTGATATGGAACTTAAAGTTCATTTTATTGGGAAAAAAGCTCGTGAAGTTCTTTCTACTGAGCTTGATATGGTTAATGATTTTAAATTTGAAAAATTAGAGCCTACTTATCAGGAAGTAAGAAACCTCTCCCTTGA
>CAYGJN010000134.1:0-6016 GCA_964350135.1 uncultured Bacteriovoracaceae bacterium
GTTCTGTGTTTCATCATATAATCCTTTTTTTCTCACTTATTTTTTTACATGAAGGTAAGCAAATCTTCTCTGCTGCCTATTATAAAAGAAATAGCAGCATTAACCTCCCTTTTAAGCTTGAAAACTCAAAACAGAATAAATTACTTAATGGACTGATTCTTGGAAAAAAAAGTTTTGATAAAAGTTTGAGAAAAAGAATTAAAGATCTAAATCTTTTTCATCTTGTAACACCATCAGGTCTTCATCTAAGTAGTGCCTTTTTCTTTTTAGTTTTTCTAAAAAGGAAAATAAAAACCATTTTTCTTATTCTTCTTTGTGCTTGTTCTTGGCAAATCACAGGCTTCTTTGCACTTAAACGAGCGCTCTATTTAAAGTTTCTCTCTGGTTTTTTAAGTATAGAAAAAAGTTTTTTAATATTATTTCTATGTGAACTTGCCTTTATCAACCCTGGTCAAATTGGAAGTTTTACTTATAGTTTTTTATTTATTGGAACAATTATCTCTCTTAGAAAATCATCTCCTCTTAAGATAATCCTTGGACTTTGGCTTGCACAATCCTTGTGTTTTATTTTTCAAGAAAGAGCTGTTAACTTGCTGCTTTTTCCTATTAATAGTTTTCTTTCATTTATTATTAGCATTTCTTATCTTCCTCTCTTACTACTCAGTATTATTCAGGCCAAAACAGGTCTTTCCATAATGCTTGAAACGATATTAAACCTTATTTCATTTTCTCACAGGCTTTATAAAAGCTTTGATATAGGTATTTCTCCCTACCTCTATGCAGTGTTCTATTATAAATTAATCCATTCAAGTTCTAAAACCTGCATTTTTGCTCTACTATGGAGGATTATTCGTTCATCTTTCAAAATAAATTAGGTATGTTTCAACAAGAGTTTAAAGCAAAAGAACAAATCACAGCTCTGCAGTGCGCAATGTTGAAAACATGTATAAATGAATTTGCAACAGATATTGGTCTCACCCCAAGAGAGACTGAAATCCTATTTCTTTTAACTCAAAATATTACTCATTTAAAAGATATGGCCGAACATCTAGGTCTTTCTCAAAGTACAATCAATAACCATCTCAATAATATTTACACTAAAGTTAGAGTTAAGAGTAAGGCCCAATTAATCGCCAAATGCTTTGGATATATTTCTCAAAATTTTGATATTATTGAAAAGCAATTCGATCCTCCAAGAATCTTAATTATTGATGACGAAGTTGATATTTGCGAACAACTCAGCATTTACTTTCAAGATATGGGCATGCAGGTGCTTACCCTTAGTAGCCCAGAACGCGCATTAGATGTTATTGAAGAGCACAATATTGATATTGTTTTAACTGATATCCAAACACCTAAAATGTCAGGACTAGATTTTTACAAAAATTTTAAAATCAAATTTCCAAACTATCCAATTATCGTTTTTTTTACTGGCTTTCCAGACAAGTACGCCACTCAAGAAATCTTTCAAAGCCAAGAAGTTTTGCTTTTAAAAAAACCACTCAAGCCAGACTCTCTCTATCATACACTTATGGATAATTATCTTAATGTCTGTAAAAAAAGACAGATTGTCTGCGATAATATGCAACCTCGTTGCAAAATGAATAAGCTTTACGAAGTTCCTGTTGAAAAAATTACTCAAGGTGGACTTATTGCTGAAATTCCTAATGAGTTAGTAAATAACCCTGAGTTTGCTCCCGGAAAAGATGTTGAGCTTGAGGTTCTTTTCTCTTCTCAAATCGGAGCACTTTCAATTACTGGTGTCGTTACTTGGAAACGCACCCAAGATATAGGATCTAAAAAGCCTGCAATCTTTTTGAAATTTAAACCGATTTCTTCACGGGCCTTAAGGCATATTGAAAGCTATATCAGAGCCTCTGTCATGATGGAACATCTTCCTAAAAAACCAATTCTAGCTTAATAAGAAAGAAGCTCTTTCGCTTTTGAGTAAACATCTTCAATTTGAGGAAGAATGTCATATTCCAGTTCTGGACAATAAGCTACATAAGTATTTTTAGAACACACCCTTAGAATAGGAGCGTCTAAATACTCAAAACATCTCTCATTAATAAGAGCTGCAATCTCTCCAGCAAACCCCGATGTTTCCATTTCTTCATGAGCAATAAGTATACGGTTGGTTTTCGCAAGAGAGTCTTTAATAGCATCAAAATCTAAAGGGTTCAGAGTTCTTAAATCCAAAATCTCAACACTATGCCCATCACTTGCTAATCTTTTAGCAGCTTCAACAGATTTTTGAACAAGGGCACCCCAAGTAACAATAGTTAAGTCTGATCCTTCTTGAACAACACGTGCCTTACCAAAAGGAATCATATAATCAGGACCAGGATCAGCAGTTCTGTTATAGCCTTGATAGTAAAGATGTTTATGCTCTAAAAACATAACTGGGTCATCACATCTAATGGCCGTTCTTAAAAGCCCCGCTGCATCGGCTGCATTAGATGGATAAACAACTCTTACTCCTGGGATATGAGTAAAGATTGATTCACCTGTTTGAGAGTGATAGATCGCCCCACCTTTAAGATAACCACCAATAGGAGCACGAACAACCATTGATGCTGTATATGTTCCACCACTTCTATACCTCATAGAAGCCATTTCATTTTTAAGCTGCATAAAAGCAGTCCAGATATAATCAAAAAATTGTATTTCAACGACAGGTTTTAAACCTCGAGCGGCCATACCAATAGCACGACCAATAATATTAGCTTCCGCTAAGGGTGAGTTAAAAACTTGTCCTGGTTTTCCTAATGCTTGAACACCACTGGTTACTTTAAAAACTCCGCCCTTACCTTTAAGTTCAGTATCAAATTTCCACTCATCACTAAAGTCTGCAACATCTTCACCAAAAACACGGACAAGAGGATTTCTTTTAACTTCAAAGCGAAGGACTGAATTGATAGCTCCTGCCATAGGGATATCTTCTTTTCCTTCAAAAGTTCCTGGCACATCAAATTCATCCGAACTTGGATCTACATCCGAAGAAAAAACTAAATCAGTAGATGTTTCTGGAGCTGGACGTTCTGTTGCTAGACATTCTTTCATGGCCAAAGCAATTTCTTCAGCAACTTCAATTCTGACTTCTTCTATCTCTTTTTCATTAAAAATCCCTGAGCTTGTTAGAAACTCTGGATAAGCAGTGAACACATCTCTTTTATTTTCTTCTATGATTTCTTCTTCAGTTCTATAAAATCTATGATCATCGGATAAAGAATGAGAGTAAGGACGAGTTACATGAGCATGAACAAGCACAGGTCCCTTACCAGATCTTAAGTACTCGGTAGCTTCTTTGACAGTCGCTAAACTTTCAATTGGACAACACCCATCTACTTCAAAAATTTTCAGACCGGGAAAATTACTAAGTGTTTTTGAAATAGATCCCTCTGGGGTCTGCACTCTCACAGGAACTGAAATAGCATAACCATTGTCTTCAACCAAATAAAAAACAGGAAGCTTATTAACAACTGCAGTTGTAAGAGACTCCCAAAACTCTCCCTGTGAAGTTGTTCCGTCCCCTGTTGATACATAAACAATTTCATTTTTATTCCATGTAGGTCCATCTTTTAAATTAAGGGACTCTAGGTATTTTCCCGTTTCAGCTAGTCCAACACCTTGAAGAAATTGTGTTCCTGTGCATGAACTTTTATTAACAATATTAAGTTTTCTATTTCCCCAATGGGATGGCATCTGACGAGCAAGAGATGATGTATCTCCTAAATTTCCATTGGCCTGACAAAGCATCTCATAAGGAGTTACTCCAAGACCTAAGCAAAGTGCACGATCTCTATAATAGCCAAGAAAAAAATCATGAGCAGGTTTAAGAACCAATGAAACGGCTGTTAGTATTCCTTCATGGCCGGCTCCAGATATTTGAAAATAAGCTGTGCCTTTTTTTCTCATTAAAATTTCAGTGTCATCAAGCTTACGAGAAAGAAAAATATTTTTAAGAATAATTTTGTGAGTCTCTTTGGTCAGTCCTAGTTTTTTAGAAAGAGCGAGTTTTCCATCAACTCCATTAGCAGTTTTAGTCACAACAGTTTTCGATGCTTTTTTCTTCGTCACAATTGATCTCACTCGTTTCTTTTCAGACATGAATTTCCTTTAATTTAGGCGGCTTAAGATTAAATTATTGGGGGGTTTTTGTCCAAAAAGATGCGCCACGGCGTAGCTGTGGCACTGGCAGTTTATTTAAGTCGCTGGCAGGTAAGATAACCAATTGTCTTATGTGCTTTTGGATAGGAGGTTTCATTTCCAAAGTCCCATATTACCTCTTGATGACCAGAGATTTCTCCATCATCTCTTCTAACGCCGTAGTAAATACCGCCCAGGAAATCTCGGTCCTTAAGTTTATAATTAACATACCATTGTAGATCAGCGTTATAACTATCTTCATAGTATAGGCTTTCATAATTACTCGTTGCCGTCTTAATCCTAACACCTAATCTGGTCCAATTGGGCCAAAGCCTCTGTCCGTATATTGAATTACTGAATTTTGCATAATCAGAAAAACTTTCAATTTTTTCGATGCTTTGGTGAAAAAGAAGTGAGGCTGAGGGAGCATACATAAAAGTATGTGACCGATGCCGAGTCGAAGTTTTGAGCCAAATGATCGATAAAATTCAAAGTTTTTAAGGTTAGAAACCGCCAGAGAGGGTAAGAGTAAACCGCCTATCTTCCTTATCTTCAAAGTCAGTAGTCGTTACTTTATAGGCATAAGTAGAAAGATCCATTCTAAATTTTCGAACACGAACACCAAGGCCACCTGATGCCAGCCCGTCAGCATAACCACCTCTAAAGAAAATTACTCTCATAAAATCTAGCTCCATTCCAGCAGCAAGACGTCGTGAGTTTTCAAGTTCTCCGTATTCCTTAGTTGTGTCTTTATAATTAACTTCAAGATGCAAGCGAACTCTTTTTCCAAGTTGTGGGGTTACACTAAAACCTGTCACAAGGTTTTGTTTTACATTTTCAGGGCCTTGATCGGCATCTTGATCTTTATGAAAATCATCGCCTGTAGCATTATGTAGAGTTGCTGAAAGGGTTGGTAGCCATGCGATAGGAAGAGTGATTTTTGTTCCACCAATAACATAACCCATTTTCCCACTTCCTACGCTAGAGCCTGGGATAACTAACTCTGTTGCTTGATCGGCTGTACCAATTCTTTCTTTTCTATGAAGCCATACCATTGTCCCCCCGAGCTTGATGATTCCACCAAACATAGACATGGTAAAAGATCCGTAAGGACCTTCATCAATACGATCAGCATATTCAAATTGAGAATCATTAATTGAACTTAAAAAACCTTTTGTTCTTCTTGAATACAAATATCCTGCACTAAAAAAACGAGTTGTAATATTTGGAGCAGCAGCAATTCTGGTATGGGAATATGTTCCTTTGGAACGCAAGTGAAGTTTTCTAAGTCCATCAATATCAAAACTATCTTGAAAATCATCACTGGTTGTTGAGGTATCAGAAGAGAGCTCTTGGGCCAAACCACTATTACTTTCAGCATAGAGATTACTCAAGTGAAAGCTCCAACTTCTAAATGATCCAAGCCCTGCTGGATTATAAAAAGGAGAAGTTTCATCTTCAACTTTTGCCATAAAAGCTCCACCCATCGCAAGCCCACGACCACTTGGCATGAGTTCAGGACTAAGGGCATCGTCATCTAGGAAATCAACAGTCCTTACAGTTGTTTGAGCAAAGCTGACCTGAATGATTAGTAGAAACATTATGAGCTTAATAAAGCCTCCTTGCCGAGCACATTTCCTCACTTTTTAGTTTATCTAATAAAGAGGTTCTAACTCAATGAGGCACAATGATCCGTTCAAGTATTTGAATCCGCACACGCTTTTTGTCAAAAGCTCGCTATGCTCGCGTTTGTTGACAAAAACGTGACGGTAAAGCTCTGACATTAAATTGCTCTGCAATTTAATGCAGGCATCAATGAGGCACAATGATCCGTTCAAGTATTTGAATCCGCACACGCTTTTTGTCA
>CAYGJN010000135.1:0-5815 GCA_964350135.1 uncultured Bacteriovoracaceae bacterium
CGACCCGACCCCAACCCCCCCCCACTAGTCAGTGACGTTTAATTTGAACATATTGAAAATGATCTTCTTAAATTGATGTTGATCTGAGAGTTTAAAAATAAGCTCTTAGTTGATGATTTAAAGCTTGAAGGTGGTAATGATCGGTTTAAGTTTAAAGGTCTAACCATTAAGCTTAAAAAAGATATGAGTCATTATCAAAAACGGGATCTTATTTTTAAAAAAATTAAATCAATGGAAAAAATAATTCCCTTTCTAGAGGAGAGGCTGAGATTGGCCCGCTTGAATATTAATCCTCATGAAGAAAAAGTATTTCAAAATACTCTTAAGGTCGTTGAGCCGATTTGGTTTAAAGAGGATGGGCAGGTTAAAAAGGCTCTTCCTGAAAAAGAAAAAGTTAGTTTCAAAGTACATACTTTGGTTTCTGGTATTAAGTTTGCGATTGGAGAAAATGCTAAAGGCAATGATGAAATGCGAAATTCATGGGCAAAAAAAGAAGATACCTGGATTCACTTAGATGGAGTTAAGAGCTCGCATATTATTATAAAAATCGACAAGCTTACTATGTTAAGTAATGAAGAGTTGGAATCAATTGTTTCATTACTAAGAGATGTGTCAAAATACAATGGTTTTGAAATACCTATTTTGTATACTCAGGTAAAAAACCTCAAACCTTTAAAAGGTAAGCAAGGATCTGTAACTTATAAGAAAGAAAAATATTTAAAAATCATCTATAATCAGGAATGGGAAAAATTAATAAAATGAAAAAACTACTTCTAATCATTTTGCTCTTTGCAAATATTGGACATGCCAATAGCGATGGAAAATCTTTTTTAAGTTCTTTTGATATTAGTTATTATTATCCTCAAAGACATGGACTCAAGGATTTATCTGTTGAGATCCATCTGATAGGACTTACTCAAAAATTAAACGACCAGCTTGTTTTTGGAAAACTTAAAGATGTTTATTATGAACTTTCATGGAAGTTTCCTGATAAAGTCAAAATAGATATTTTAGGAATGCCTAATGGTTTTACTGAGATCAAAAATCAACTCAAGCAAGATATTCTTTTAAGGCTAGATTTTATTGTGCCTTATCCACTTGAAACAAGACTTCGGGGTTACTCAATTGAGCTTAAAGAAGACAAAAATGGCTTTAGTCTTGTGTGTAAAGATCCTACGAATATGCAAGATGCTAATGAAGTTATTCTCGCCTTCTCTAAAGATAAAAAACTAGAAAGATTTGTAGTAAAAAGACCTATTGGACTAGAGTCCGCCAACCTTAAGATGAGTAAAAAGTCTTGGTCAAAAGGAAAACTTGTTTTGGATAAGTACATGGTTAGAAAGACTCATGGAGTTCAAACTATCCAGATGACTAGTGATATAAGTTACGAAACCAATGTAGGCATAGGACTTCCTGCTAAAATCAGCACATCTACAAAGCAGATTTTAACTCAGCCAGGGCTAAAGAAATCAGGTACTTACGAACGTGAAAACAAGAGTGAGCTTGTTTTTAGGAATTACAAGGTAAACACTGGGCTAAAGGGTATAGACTTTCCTTAAATTCCAATAAGTTAGAAGAAGAAATTTGCTGTATTTTCTACAATATCTAAAAGCAGTACTCGACCTTTATCTGCAATAATTTTAATCTATTAGACTATGAGATCTTTTAGTTTTCTATTTTTTGCGTTTTTGACCATGAGCTTTTTAAGTTCATGTATACAATCACCAGAAGATGTAGAGCAAGATCACAAGCTTACAAAAAACGAAGAGTTTGAAAAATTAAGCTGTGGGAAAATGAGTGCTGTTAGAGGATTTCTAAAGCATGACAATTTTATTTTAGCGTCTCAGTGCTTTGGATGGCATAGAAAGTTTCCAGATTTTCACAAATCAATTCAAGAAATTGATTCATCGGCGTGGAATCATTTATTACTACCAATTGATGAATATTATTTTACAAACTTTGATGTTAGAGATTCATACTTAAAACATTTTACAGGTCTAGATAAAGAGGGATCTTTAGAAGACTTAGCAGTTGTATTAGATAGCTTTACTGATGAAAACTTAAATGATGTTAGCTTTAGAATTCTATCAGATGCAATTCAAGGTAAGCATTCAGTATTAGGCAAGGACGATTTAAAAAAAGCATTAGATCTTTTAACTGCAACACCAGAGAAACTCAAGATACTATCTCGCTTGATGTCTTCGATTAATAAAGCTTTGATTGGAGAAAATAAAAATATTCAATTAGAGTTTGCAACACTTTTAAAAGATAATGAGTTTAAAGATAAAAGAGTTGAATTCATTGATGCAGTATTTAAAACTATTTCAACATCACATTTAACTGGACTTGATAAGGCCGTTCTAAAAACAATCTTTAATCATAGAGATGACGACGGAAAGGTTTGGCTGTTAAAATGGTTGAAAGAGGTAAAGAAAGACCCGGCTAGTTTTATAGAACTTTTAAATTATAGTATTAAATCACATCCAACAGCTTTTAAGGATTTCGAAGGGTTAATTTCTTTAATGCCTAATATACCTTGTACGATCAATGGAGAGAGTAAGGGTTTTACGATTGATGTTGATGAAAAGCTAAGAGAGTATGTCCAAGCGCTCAGTGAAAAAAGCTTAATAGATTTTCTAGACTATGCAAATGCAACCATTGTTGAAGCAAAGTACGCACAACAGTCTTGCGAGGTTGATAAGACCTATGCCAAGAAGAACATTAAACTTTATGAATTAATTTCTAATGTGATTGATCATCTTTCAAATGAGAAAATATATAGCTTTCTCTCTTATCTTCATGGACGTCTTATAAGTGGAGAGGAAGTTTCAGGTGAAAAAAATACAACTTTTATTTTAGAGTTTCACAATGGTGAACTATATAGAAGGTTAAACGACTTAAACGATATCATCTTAAATAAACAAGAAAATAATTACTTTGTTGTACTCTTGAATATTCTCTCAGATTTTGAAGATAGTACTTTTGATGATCTTCAGGAAATTGTTAACACACTTTTAGAAGATGATAATCTGGAAACTTTTTCTAGATTTGGAAAAGTCTGGCTAAGTCTTAAGAGAGGCGAGAAGGACATGTTTAATAATCTTATAGATGTATATTATACTAAGAGAGTTGATTATATTGGTCTTTTTAAATTCTATGAAAAGTTTATCACTGACCTTGTAGAATTTGGGCCAAAGATTGGAGATAGACTAGCGGCCAATGATGCACAAAAAGAGAAAACGTTAAACTCAATCTTAGAACTATCTGATAAATTAAAGGGGCGAGCCGTTCTTTCTGATTTAAGAGGTCTGTTTTCTCGTGATGTTATTTTAAATATTATTAAAAACCTTGGGCAAGCAATTGATAAAGGTAGTAAAGCTAAGAAAAAGGAATATCTATTACCAAATAACCTGCCACCTTTATCAGAGCTTCTGAAAGACAAAGCGGTTAATTGTTCATTAGATCCTGATGATGTTGAATGCGCTCAAGTACATCAATGCTATAGTTATATTGTTAAGCCAAAAAACAATTTATACTTTTTGTCCAAAAACTATCCTGATTATTGTTCAGGGTTAGAAAATGAGTATTTTGGGTTTAAACTTTATCAATACCTTGCAGAAGTTAATAACATCTACAAAGAAACACATAAAGAAGACCTTGTAGTAAAAACAAGTGTTTTTTCTCCTGGCCTTTTGCATGAGGCCCAAAAGGGATTTGCAGCTCTTTTTCAGGGACAAGTTGGAAACACTAACTACTTTAAACTTTTAATTGAAAAACTAAGAGAGCATCTTTTTTACTTACCATCTGAAAATGGTCAGCCAGGCCATTTGAGTCTTGTACAAGAAGCTTTAGAGTTTGCTGTCAAGATTGATACCTATATATCCTCTAAGATAGAAAAGTATGTTTTCATGATTAAAACTAAAATGTTTGAACTCTCGGATATAGAGATTAGGCATTATACAGGGTTAAGCTCAGCAGTTCTAAATCACTATGTTGACTTTGACTGGAGCCCGCCAACTTACAAGGAAGAAAATGATTGTGCTAGCTCTTTTAGTACTCATTTTAGATTAGACCCGTGCCCTAGCAAAGAGATTATAAAAGCAAAGCTAAAGAGAATCTTTAATATTTTACAAAGAAGAGTGAAGGGTAAAAAGACTGCACTGGAGCTTCTTGTGGAGTCAATGCATCCCAAGCACGGATTAGAGATTAAAACCACTGAGGGAGAGGGCGATAATAAAAAAAATATTACTATTAAGCATCCTATAACAATAGCGGAAACCTTTCTCTATATATATGACTCTAATAATGTGAAGTCTAAAATTAAATACTACACAGATAATGGCGAGTTTTTTGAAGAAGAAGTTTCAGATTCTATACAGACCGAGATAACCACAAGGGATGTATCTTACTATGGGAATTACTTTGGATTATTTCATTTAAATGCGATTGTTCATACTCATGATTATGATAAAAGAGCCGCGAAAAACTTTGATCTGACATCTACAGTTTCAGACTGTTTTAATAACTCTCTTTGTAATTTTATCTTTCCAATTAAAGTTCCGCCTCATGCAAAATATCTTTCAAAGAATGTTGTAACAACATTTCCATCATTACAAAGAGCTAGTGATTCTTATGAACATCGTGGAAATCTTTATTCCTATGATCG
Source organism: uncultured Bacteriovoracaceae bacterium (assembly GCA_964350135.1). Lineage (GTDB taxonomy): Bacteria > Bdellovibrionota > Bacteriovoracia > Bacteriovoracales > Bacteriovoracaceae > CAYGJN01. The sequence goes on from CAYGJN010000135.1 coordinate 4,667, forward strand.
ATTCATGAAAGGATTCTTTTCACCATTTGTGTTGAGTTCTCCAGATTCTGCTCAGTATAAAAAAACTTTAAAAAAACCAAATACAAAGTATCGAAAAGTTCATAACGGTGAGTTTGTACTTCAATTAAGTGAACTATCTGCATTTAGTAATATTGGACGATTCCTAATGGATAGAGTTTCAAAAGACAAAATAGAGTTTGAAAACTTTATTTTTAGTGATGAATTTCAGAGGTTTGATAGGAAATTTTTAGGCTCAATGCCTCTTGATAGAGTGCAGGCAGGGCTACAGAGATTTCTTGATGAAAAAGCTGGGAAAAATGGTGGGCTTAACTTACTTATTTCTGATGTGGTAGATTGGATAGATACTTTAAGTTATCAGCAATTAAGAACAGTTGAACAAGTCGTTGCTGATCTTTTAATAATCTCAAGTAGTCTTGGTCCAGATTCTCAAGATCTTCACTTTGCTGAATTTGGCAATGATTTTAAAGATAATAATTTAGTTGAGTTTGTTGAAAACTTACCAGAAATTCTTGATTTATGGCTTAAGCTTCGAAAAAGCTGGAATCCTAATACAAAGTTTTATGATTTATTTAGTGAGCTTTCAGGGCCAATTAAGTTTATTAGAAACGGTTTATCACAAGAGGTTCAAGCATTTGATATAAATTGTAGAGCAAAAAACTGTACTCTTTCAGATCTAAGATCTCGTAGACGCCTATTCTATGAATTTATAAATGAGAGTTTTAAAATCACTAAAATTCTTTCTACAAATAGTGATTATAACGGAATTAAAGTTTTAACTGAGTTAGTTAAAAAGGATCCAGGCATAGTTCAAGATGTTGACCTCTTAGTTAGACGATTGAATAAATACCTTGAATCTATTAAAAAAGATTCTTCTGGTAAATATTCTAAGGCTCCATTGGGAATTTTTGCTGGATTTCTTGAACATATTGCTCAGTCAAATGAGATTGAAACTCAAAAGTTTAGAGAATGGATTTATTCAACATCTCTTACGGAGATTAGCGGAAGTCCAAATCCTGAATTTAACAGACTAAGCAAACTCTTAAGAGTTTTAGTAAAAGAAGGAGATAAGGCAGGTATGTGTAGCCTTGCATCCGGCGTGGAGGGTGGGGGGGTGGGGGGGGGTGGGTG
>CAYGJN010000136.1:0-5770 GCA_964350135.1 uncultured Bacteriovoracaceae bacterium
GTACTAATCATAAAACTCACTCCCCTTTAAAAGTAAAATTGATTTCTTTTTTTTCATCATTGCTTATTTCAAAGTTTTTCACTTGGGTACCATAGACCTCATGCCAAGCTTCAAGAGTATATTTCCCCGGAGGTATTTTAGAAATCTTAAAACTCCCAGCTCCCCTTGTAACATCAAAAAATGGATGATCTACAATAGCGATATAAGCATTCATCCATGGGTGAACAGAGCATTTAGTTTCTAGAAAGATCTCTGCACTGGAAAAACTTTTTGATGTTCTTTGGTTCATTCTTGGCATCGCTAAATTAAAGCCACGATTATTTTTAGAAATAGATTTCACATTATGAAAAACGGGATCACTATTTATAAAGACTACTTCTTGACCTACTCGAGCAGCTATAACTCTAGGCTTATAAATACATCCCTTTTGGTCAAGCTCAACTTGAGTCTCTGGAACTTGATTATAAATCTTTCCTTCAAGTCCTTTTGAAATACGTACAAAAACATTTTCTAGCTTGCCATTTTTCACAATAACTTCATCTGTATAAACCGTGCCAGGATATTGTTTGGCACAAGCACCTGGAAGCCGTAATTCTTTTCCTTGAGGAGCTTTGCCTTCAAAAAAAACTGAGCCATTTATAACACCATTAAACTCCTCTGAAGATTCATCCATAACTACTGCGTTTTGAGGATGATGAGTTTTAATAGTTTTAATAGTTTCTTGATGAGAGTCCATTTCTTCATGACCGCCACTATTATCTCTTGATATAATCACCGTAAGTAAAATAAGAGCAACCCCAAAAAAAGCAATCAACTTTGCAGTTATTGCATCACGGTCTTTTAAAATAAAATATTGGCGAATAAAAGCACCTGCACCTGTTAACAAAAGAAGAATTAAAGCTGCTAATTCATGCCCATAGGTTGAAGGGAAATGATTACTCATCATAATAAAAATAACAGGTAGAGTGAAATAAGTATTATGGGTAGATCGATTTTTAGCATTTAGCCCCCATTCAATATTTACAGGCTCACCTTTCTTGGTTGCTTCAACCATTTTAACTTGTCTTGGAATAATTCTCATAAATACATTGCCGGCCATCCATGTACCTAGCATTGCTCCAATATGAATATAGGCAGCCCTTCCACTTAAAGTATGACAAAGAAGAAAAGTCATAAAAATAAACCAAGCAATTGTTAAGGCGTGGCCCAACCAAGGTTTAGTTTTTACAAACTCTCGCTCCCAAACAAAATCATAAAAAAACCAAGATCCAAAAACTGAAAATAAACAAAGTGCTAGAGCTTGATAAAAATTAAGGTCTGATATTGATGGATCTAAAAGATAAGTTCCACTTCCTGTGTAGTAAGTAAAAACTAAAAGAAACATTCCAGTCATCCAAGTCCAATATGACTCCCATTTAAACCAATGAAGGAGTCCTGGAACTTTTGTAGGGCCCATAAGCATTTTTTCTACTTGATAAAATCCACCCCCATGAACCATCCAAAGATCACCAATATGACCTTCGCGATTATTATTAGGATTAGAAACAAAGCTTCGATCCAGCCACATAAAAAAGATACTGGTACCAATCCAAGTAACAGCAACAGTGATATGTGCCCAGCGACCTAAAAGAAGCATCCAATCTAATAACTCTTGATTCAAAACGTGGCTCCGGAAATGACTTTAAAACAGAGGTGTGTATTTAAGCATAAAGGGCCTTAAAAACCAATCAATTGGCTCTCATTTTGCGCTGGGCTGTAGCTAGATATTTTAAGATTTAGAAAAAGGGCCTAAAGAAGGCCCTTTAAGAAATTAATTTTCTGAACAGGGCCCTGATATTTTACTCTTTTTAGATTTAAAAGTGCTTGCTTCAAAGCTTCCAAGGACCTGCTATGTTTCTGGCATTCTGATCTCTATGTCAAACTATCTCCGGTGCATATTAAAACCAGCAAAAAAGAAAAATTTCACAGTTTGTCAGTAGACTTTGATTTTTGAAATGCTTCCTTAAAACAAGAGATATTACTAATTATCTCAGTAGGAGTTTTTAACTCTTCATCATAAGCATTAACGGTATTATTGATATGATTAAGCTCATCTGTTTCTCTTTTAAGTCTAGCCGCATAGTCTTTCGCCTGAATAACTCTCACTTTAAACTCTTTAGGTATTGTTGCATCTAAGGTTTTGCTAATATCATCACCACTTACTAAAAAAAATGTTTCAAGGGGCAAAGAGTAGTTATTCTTTTTTAAATAATCTATAAGCCCATGAGAAATTTCTCTCATGGTCCAACCTGTCCATAACGAACGATAGATAATAAGTTTTTTACCAGCAATTTTTTCTTTACTGGGAAGCACCTCTTTCCAAAAAGAATCCACATCTTCTGGTTTAAATTTATCTTTATCAGCAAGCTCTTTTAAAGACTTTACAGGAATATAGGTTTGTCCATTGTCTCCTACAATATCAGATGCCAACTCTGAAGCTAGCCTCGTTGTTCTTCCTAGAAAAATATAATGGTAATCTTCTTTGGGAAACGAACTTAGCATAGAGTTCGTATAGGTCTGAGTGTATCGGAACATCAAATCAGAACCAAGATCCTTAGGAGCCTCTAATGTTTCATCCACCAATAATGGGTCTGCACCTCTTCCGTCGTCATAAACGATGTCAGCTTCATCTTGAGCAGATAGAATCCCGAGGCTTAAATAAAGTGCTATTAATAAATACTTCACATAGCTGTTTCGACAATAAGTGAGAAGAACTAAAAGCTAATCGAGAAAAAGACTCAGGTATGCCATGTAATATCATTACCTTGCTGGTCTTTCATTGTTTTATGATTAGGGATTAGCTCATTAACAGCAGCCCTAACCCCTTTCCAATTATAATCATCCCCTCCAAGTATTCCACTTGAAGAAACTTTAGGCATCCAAGCTTGAATATCATCAATTACATGACTATAGCTATGATTAGCATCTATATAAACAAAACTTAAAGTTTCATTTTTAAATCTTTTACTTGCTTGCACAGAGCTCATTTTTAAAGGAGTAATAATATCTTCAAGTCCTGCTTCCTTTATATGATGTTTAAAAATAAGATCTGGGCGACCCTCTCCAAATTCTGATATAAGCTTGTGGTAAGTTGCAATAAGCTTATATCTCTCTTCATCTGAATCAGCAGTAAAATAATCAAAAGCTTTTGTGTTTTTTGAAAAGCAGCTTTTCCAAGTATCTACACAAAAAAGTTTAATATCTTTATTGGACTCTCTGATTAAGCTACCCAGAAACACTGAAGATGATCCAAGAAATGAGCCAACCTCTACAAAAACACCTTTTGATTCACAATGATTAACTGCCTGTTTGTAGAGCTCCTGGGAGTGAAACCAACCAGGTATCTGTTTGTAAGTCATGGGATTTTCTAGCATAGGGGCTACTTTAGAACAAGAAGGCTTTCAACCATTTAAAAACCAGCTTATAATAAGGAATGGAGAAAAAACTGGATATTGAGCTTTGTAATTTGGATTTTCAAATTATGGCCAAAGCCTATTTTTATATTAAAGATACACATCATCTCAATATTATCTCTGTTGGCACTGATGATGAATCTATTTATTCCTTGCAAGGTGAATTTTGCTCATTCATTTTTAACTTCACTCAATTTAGTGGAACTTGGACTCAGTATTTAGAAAAAAATTATGCCAATCTAAGCGCTGATGAAAGCTGGAACTTTTGCAAACTGATCTTTAGCTTAAAAGAGCTTGAGATCTTAAAACTTAAAAACAATATTTCTACACCCATTGAGTTTATTAATAACGAATATAAAACAATAAACTCTTCTCATGATTCTAGTTGTTTTAAAGTATTAAAATTTGATGATATTTCCGAATCAACTTTCGAAGCCTTAGCCTGCTCTCCTCCAGGAAATAGCTGGTGTGAGGGCGGTACTCTATACTACTGTTTACCTCCAGATGGTTTTGTTATGGAAATGGGTAGCTGTTAATTTATGGCCTTAGTTGCAAGTTTCTAGGACTGTTCTTTCTACAAAAAATACTGGATTTATTAGATCCATATAAAAATCTGAAATTGGGTCCTGCTCTAAAAGGAGCTCGTCTTTAGTGGGATTATATTTTGCAATATAAGTTTGCCCTTGCCAGACATCATAGCTAATCATTGGTTTATGGACTGCTTTAATATTTAAAGTTGCTTGAATCCAGCGCTCGAATGAAAAGCTTATCTCTGTAGAGATATCGCCACCCACTGAAAGCTCAATCCCTAGAAGATCAAATGAGATTCCACTTTCAATCGTTCGGCTACGTGTTTGCTCAACGGCCCAGTTAGCAAAGCGGTTTGTTGAATCATGACACTCTTCTTGAAAAATCGTGAGTCCATCAAATGGTTTTTCAGTATTATCAATATTATAAAACGTTACATGACGTTGCAGATATGAATTTTTCTTTTTTAACTTTTTGATTTTTTCAATTTTTCCCAGGATAACTCCATCAAAGAGTTCTCCTGTTACGGGATGAACCTTATCAACAACAGGGAATTGGCCAAAGGTATTTAAACAAATAGCTAATAAAGTGAAAATTTTTATGGAATTTCTTCTATCCAATGGTCGACTCCTCTATTTAAAAACTGAATAGTAACCTAGCAAAAACAGCTTTGAATTCCAAGAATTTCCGAAGCTTGACCACCCGCACCTAACGCACATACTATACAAAACCTACCTAATATCATTGATACTGCTCACTAGTGAAAAAAATTAGTTTAATCCTCTTTTTTATTTGCAGCCTAAGCTTTGCTGATACCTTTAAAGTGCTTACCTACAATACATGGGGACTTCCAAGACCTCTTATGAAAATGCCCTGGAGGTTTGATCTTATAAGAGCAGAGCTTCCGGGCTTCAATGCTGATATTATTGCCCTTCAAGAAACCTTTGATTCACTCACTAAAAAATTAGCTAAAACTAATGGTTATAATTATTATGCATTTGGAAATTTTGCAGGCTTTCCTTATATTGTAGATTCAGGATTGCTGACTCTCTCAAAGCACCCAATTATAAAAACTGACCGTATTACCTTTAGAGATTGTTCGGGAGCTGATTGTTTTGCTAGAAAAGGGGTCCTATTTACAAGAATTCAACATCCTCAGCTAGGGACAATTGATATTTACAATACTCATCTTAATGCTGGTTCAAATAATGATTATATTAGGGCCAAGCAAGTATTACAGATTCATGCATTTATTTATAAGAATTCTCAATCAGGAAACCCTATTTTTGTCGCTGGTGATTTTAATTTTAGGCCTGATAGCCAGCTTCACACTTATCTTGAAAATAAGGCCTCTTTAAAAGATGGCCATATTGAGTGGATTCACAATAGTGATGAACTTTCCCAGGAACAGATTGATGGCTTTACTGTTGATCGAGTAAAAAATGGACAAAAAGTTCAAAAAAGAATTGATTATATTTGGTTCAGAGAAGGCTATCGTTTTGAAATTCAAGCTACTCGCTCGGGGATTGTTTTTAAAAACTCTAGCAGTGGAGGCAGGTTATCTGACCACCTAAGTGTCCTGACTGAGTTTACTCTTCGTTAATTGCATATTTTATAAACAAACCCTTCTTTTTAATCAAAAATGACCTCTAATATCCTGAAATTACTGGGCAACTATGGCATCTAGGTTGCATTTTAATGTAGTGGCGGGAACGCCAAGATAGATCTTTCGCACAGATTTATATAAAAAAGCGAGCTGAATAGCTCGCTTTTCTTTTATAAAGAAATAA
>CAYGJN010000137.1:0-5746 GCA_964350135.1 uncultured Bacteriovoracaceae bacterium
GATATAAGGCTGGATGAGATAATAATTTTGCGACTTGGAAACGATAATACGATAGGCCTGCTGTCTTCAATAATAAAAACGTCAAACTTTTTTGCTTTTTTAAAAATTAATTCATTATTATTTGTAATTTGCTCAATAACTCCTTGGATAAAATCATTGCTTTCTTTTGAAAGAAGAATTTTTTTTAGTTGATTTGAGCTAATAAAATCGTCGCCTAACTGAGCCAAATGATCCGAAAAATCTTTATTCTGATGATAGCGATAATCCTCGCCTACATCATCAATAGCAGTCTTTTTACTTGTAAGAGCACAAGAGCTAGCGAGAATTGTGAATAAGATTAAATTAATTAAATAGGCCATCATTCAATACTAACAAATCTTTTAACCAAAAAAAAGAAAGCCTCCCAACAGGAGGCCTTCTTTTATTATGTTGAAAACTTCTATTTTTCGTTCATTGCCATTTTACCATCTGGTAGATAGTAAATTGTAAAACCCGCAAAGATTAGATTCGGATCTCTAATCATAGGCTTATTATTTTCCCAAAGGCTTTTCCACTTTTTGTTAGTTCCATAAACCTTATTAGAAATAACACCTAATGTATCATTTTTAACAATTAGGTATGGGTCACCCTGAGGATTCCAATTAAACTCTTCTTCAGGAGCTTCGTACTTAACGCTTGTTCCAGCTGCTAAGCTTTGTGAAGAAAGTCCAGGGTTGTGCTTTAAGATATGACGCCATTTTGTATAGTCACCATACATTTTAAAAGCAATCCACATAAGTGTGTCGTTCTTTTGAACAACATACTCTCTTACTTTTCCACTCATTACTGCAGGTGGAGCAGCTACCGTGTTAGAGCTGTCTTCAACAATAATTTCATCAGAAGTAGAAACAATTGCTTCACTACCATCTGAGCCCATCGCTTCAGTTGCTTCATCATCAATGATCTCAATTCCCTCTAGTTCTTCAAGGTCTGAATCTATGTCGTCACTTAGAACAACTGACTCAGAAAGATCATCACCTTTTTCATTTGTTGTGCTCTTGTTTGAGCAGGCCACCATAGATAGTGCTAACATTAGTATCAATAGTTTCAGTAAATGCATTTGGCCCTCCCTCTTATCCCTAAGACCATTACTAACTTCACTGAACTTTTCGGTAATTTAAAAGAATTGTTTAATATGTGAATAAACTAAAAAGTAAAAAAGAGATCTCTTTGCTCAACTGAATCATAAATTCGTTGAATAAGTCGATCAAAATGCTCTTCGTTTTCAAGAAAATCAAGCTCATCTGTCTCTACGACCAGAGCTTTACCAAGATCATAGTTCTCGTACCATTCATCATAGTAGTCATTTAATTTTCTCAAGTAATCTTGTGAGATTGTTTGCTCATAATCTCTACCCCTAAGCTTGATACGCTCAAGTAATTTTGGCATTGATCTCTTCAAGCAAATCATCAAATCAGGCGGCCTCAAAAAATGAATCATTGAATTATAAAGATTAATATAATTCTCATAATCTCTTTTAGAGATATTTCTTTGTTCAAATAAAGCTCTTGCAAAAATATTGGCATCTTCATAGATTGATCTATCTTGGATCTCACTAGCGCTAGAAGACTCTATTAATCTATGAGTATTAAATCTATGGGTTAGAAAATAAATTTGAAGAGGAAATGACCAACGCTCCATGTCGCGATAGAAATCTTCTAGATAAGGGTTATCTTGTACTGATTCATAATTAGGGCGCCATCCTAGCCTCTCTGTTAGCTTTTTTGTCAGTGTTGTCTTCCCACTACCAATATTACCAGCCACTACTACAAATAGTTTATTAGTTTGATCTGATAAATGATTGTAAGTTTTGTCCATATTTGGGATACCTAAAAAAAAAGCCTATTTAAAAGGTCTACTATAAAACAATCCCTGTATCAATATATGATTTACAGGGATGTGAGGAAGCAATTGAAATCACTTATAATGATGTCTAAAATAGTTAAGATGTTAATAAAAAAAACCATATTCATGGCCCTGTTATTTCTTTGTTGCGCACCGAGTGCTTTTTCACAATCTGTGTTAAATAGCCTGGCCGGCAATACAAATTTTCCTATTAAAGAAAGACTTTCAAAAGAAAAGATACTTTCAATTTCACCAACAAGAAGAGTCTATATAGTTAGTCGTTCTGATCAAAATTTTTCTTCAGGTGATTACGTCACTATTATTGTCAATGATCAACATGTACTAAGGGCCATTGTTGCTAAAACAACAAATAGTGGAAAGGCTGGTATAAAATCAATTAAAATTTATAATCCAGAAATTACAAATCTTTTAAGAGTTGGCCTTGAAGTTCAAATCTTGAAAGGTGACGATTCTTTTTATGTTAACAGACCATCAAAACAAGCCGGTTTAGATAAAGAGAATTCAGAAGTTGCAAGAATTTCTTCAGAGGACGATCTTTACAACGATACAACTTTTTTAGAAGAAGATTTAAAAGATGAAGACTCTCGTAATAAAAGAAAACTCCCAACAGACAATATTGTCTCTGCTCATATTGGATTTATTAGGACTCTTGACTTAAATTCTGCAACAACATCCGATACGCATTTTGGAATGTCTTATCAATACCAATTTTCAAGAGATATCTGGGGTGAATTTAGTTATGGTTATTCTTCTTTAGCAGGTTTTCCTGATCCAAACCTCTCAACTACCTTGCAGACTTACACATTCAAAGCTAAATATACTTTTGCAACACCTTTTTACTCTTACGTTCAACCTTATATTGGCTATCGTGTAATGAGTGCAAATGCTCCAGAGTACCAAACTGGAGACACTATAGACCAAGAAACTCAGAATGCGTTGGTGGATGATCTAGAAAAGTCTGGGGTAATCGGTGGTCTTACTGTTTTAAAACGTCTTGTACCAGGTTGGTTTCTAAGGGCCGATCTTGGATTAGATATTTTAGGTTTTGGGTTAGCCGTTGAATTTTAAAATTTATCTTTTTTTATTTCTTCTTATTGGTCTTACTTCATGTGGAGTAAAAGGACCGCCTCAATATGATTCTTCAAAAGAAATACCACGCTGGGATGATCAATTTATTCAAATTCCACAAGATCTGAGTAAGAAAGATAAAAAGAATAATAGTAAATCATGAGCTTATTTATTTCACTTGGAACTAATCTTGGTGATAAATATCACAATATAGACCTCGCAAAAAAAAAATTATTAGAAAAGTTCACGCTTGTAGATGAATCAAATATTTTAGAAACCAAAGCAGTAGATTATATTGATCAGCCTGATTTTTTAAATCAGGTTTTAGAATTTGAATTGCCCGAAGTTTCACCTCAGGAAGCAATGGAAATGTTGCTCACCATAGAAATTGAAATGGGACGCGTAAGGGATATTTCCAAAGGACCTCGAATAATAGATTTAGATATTTTGTTCTGGGGGGAACTAGAATCTCAGGATCCTATTGTTACTATTCCTCATCCTTCATGGCACGAAAGGCCATTTATTATTGAACTCCTGGGACAATTAAAAAACTTTGAAAAACTCCGCAGTAAGTTTATTTAACCAAGCAATAAGATCCACCCATATGGCCAGAAACGGGTTTAGAAGTTAAGATATTTTAATCTAGTTTAAATCTTAAGGTACAATTTATTTCAATATCCCTGGAGAGGAGTTTTTATGAATATTTTTGTTTGCGTAAAGCAGGTCCCAGACACAGAGACCAAAGTAAAGCCTAATGCGGATGGTTCTTATATTGATACAACCGGTATCAAGTGGATCATGAACCCATACGATGAGTTTGCAGTAGAGCAAGCACTCCTTATTAAAGCAGCTAATTCAGAATCAACTGTAACCGTCGTTCGCGTCGGTGCAACTAAGGATACTGAAGCATTAAGAACAGCTATGGCCATGGGTGCAGATGAAGCTATCCTGGTAGAAGCATCTGATAGCCTTGATTCCTATACAACTGCCAAGGCAATTAAGGGTGCCATTGATAAATCAGGCAAGACTGCTGATTTAATTCTTTGTGGTAAACAAGCAATTGATGATGACTGCTTACAAGTTCCACAATTACTTGCACAAATGTTAGACCTACCATCTGTTTCCGTTATTGTTGGTTTCGAACAAAATGGTGAGACTCTTAATGTTAAAAGAGAGATTGAGGGTGGAGCACTAGAAGTCTATGAAGTGAAAACACCTTGCGTACTTGCTTGCAACAAAGGCCTAAATACTCCTAGATATGCGTCTCTTCCTGGAATTATGAAAGCAAAGAAGAAGCCGCTGGCACAACATAGTCTTTCAGACGTTGGTGTTGGGGACGGTGATACTAAAGTAGCTTATAGCAACTTTAGACTTCCACCCGAAAAGCCACCAGGGAAGAAGATGGATGCAATGGATGAAGCTGTTCAAGCTGGAGTTGTTGCAGATGTAGTAAAATTATTAAGAGAAGAAGCAAAAGTAATTTAAGGTAGGATATTTTTATGGCAAAAATAGCAGTTTTTACAGAACTTTCAAATAATGAACCAAAGAGTGTAACACTTGAGATGCTCGGGAAACTTTCAGGACATACGGCCGATGTTTTTGGTGTTGGTGATATATCTGGTGCAGCCAATAAACTTAAAGAGTTTGGAGCTAACTCAGTTGTTTCTCTAAAGGGATCCAATACCGATAAATACTCACCAGAAGGCTTTGCAAATCTTATTGCTCCTTTTTTAAAAGATGGTGGATATGATTATGTTCTTGCAGGGTCAACTTCTCTTGCAAAAGATTTATTTCCTAGAGTGTCCGGAATGCTTGATGTTGGAATGGCAACGGAGCTTACCGAAATGAGCCTTGAGGGAGATAAACTTGTTGGAACAAGACCTCTTTTTGCAGGAAAAGTTTTAGCAAATGCTGAAGTTACAGGAAATAAGCCACATATTTATACCATTCGCCCAAATGCTCTTGGAATGCCTGACTCGCCTAGTGCTGGCGCAGGAGAAGCTAAATCTGTAGATGGCGATGCTGGGAATATTAGAGCTGTTATCAAAGAGATTATTAAAGGCGCTAGTGAAAAACTTGATTTAACTGAAGCTAATATTATTGTCTCGGGCGGAAGGGCCATGAAGTCAGCAGAAAACTTTAAGATTTTAGAAGAACTTGCAGAAGTTCTTGGTGCAACAGTTGGTGCTTCAAGGGCAGCTGTTGACTCAGGTTATGCATCTCACTCAATGCAAGTAGGACAAACTGGTAAAACAGTTGCTCCAAGTCTATATATTGCCTGTGGTATTTCTGGATCTATTCAGCACCTTGCAGGAATGAGAACTTCTAAGGTTATTGTTGCTGTTAACACTGACCCCGAGGCTCCTATTTTTCAAAAAGCAGATTATGGAATTGTGGGAGACCTTTTCAATATAGTTCCTATAATGACAGAAGAATTCAAAAAGATTCTAGGCTAGATAGCTAATAAGCCCCTTGTATAGGGGCTTTTTTTTTGCCACTCTTAAATTGTGAAAGAAATTATAATTGGAAAAATTGTTGGGTTTGTTTACTGGCTTTACTCACTAAGCTTTCGTTATCAAGTTCATTTTGAAAATGAAGAGGCAAAATTAAGCTATGAACAATCCTTTAAGGTTTTTCCTAATATAAACTCAAATGTCTTGTTTGCTATTTGGCACCAAGATGAAATTGCTCTTCTCTCTCATTTCAATTTTAGACAAATAGTCGTAATGGTTAGTGACTCTAAGGATGGAGCAATGTTTTCTAATGCCCTTCA
>CAYGJN010000138.1:0-5558 GCA_964350135.1 uncultured Bacteriovoracaceae bacterium
TTTTTTCAACCATCTTAATGATCTCAAAAACAGAATACCCTTTGCCTGTTCCGAGATTATAAATGCCACTCTTTTTAGTTGTTTCTAATTTTTTAAGAGCAAGAAAATGGGCATGAGCTAGATCTTCAACATGAACATAATCTCTTATGCATGAGCCGTCTTTCGTTTTATAAGAGTCTCCAAACACCTTGAGAACAAAACGATTATCAAGAGCGGCCCTAATCACAAGAGGAATAAGATGAGTTTCAGGCTCATGCATCTCACCTATTTCACTTTCAGCGTCAGCTCCTGCAGCATTAAAATATCTTAAAATCACTGAGTTCATCTTTTCACTCAACTCCAAGAGTCTTTTTTCTACAACAAGTTTTGACTCTCCATAGGGGTTGATTGGATCTTGCAAAGCATTTTCTGTGATAGGCATTTTCTCGGGGTTGCCATAAGTGGCACAAGTGCTTGAAAAAATAAAATTTTCAATATTCATCTCTAAGCAAGTATTAATCAAATCAAAAGAGCCTTGAGTATTGTTTTGATAATAAAGTTGTGGGTTTTCCACAGATTCGCCCACATAAGCAAACGCTGCAAAATGAATAACAGATTTAATATCGTATTTTCTTATAGTTTTTTTAACTAAGCTCTTATCTGAAATACTTCCTTCAACTAAAGGTCCCCATTTTACAAGAGATTGAAAACCTCGAGAAAGATTATCTAAAGTAATAGGAATAATAGAGTTCTTTGAAAGAAGCTTGCATGTATGGGAGCCAATATAGCCGGCTCCACCAGTAACGAGAATATTCACAAATTATTTATCGTGGCGTTTTGGATCTTTAATATAGATGAACTTTTTAAGAACAATAAATGAGATCACAAGAATGACAATGACACCTACCGAAGGAAGAGTCATTTGGTCTCTGGCACCTTTAACAAGGCCGCCACCGTAATATTCCTGATTTAAATTTTCAGATTTAACTTTATTTGTATTTTCCATCATAATTCCTATCGGTAAAGAGACTCAAGAACAACAACAAATGCATAAATAAAAGCAGCAATAGGTATCATAGCTATAAACTTTAACCACCCTCTCTCTTCATTTAAATGCATAAACCACCACATAACCATGAATGCTTTAATAAGGGCCACAGCTGACAAGAGTGATCCCTTCACCATAGTTGTTGCATTCATATCCGGAATAAATAATTCAATAAATGTAAAAAAGGCTAAGAGCCCAAAAATAATATAATAGGTTTTTTTATGACTTGTACCTTCGGCCATAATGACTCCTTAACTTTGTTGCTTTAAATAATCAGATTCTCTATTAACTAAAAGTCCTATATCAATCATCATACGGTTGATTCCATCTTTATCACTAGAATAGAATCCTCTAATATTTCCTCTTGCATCCACAAGAACAAGTTTTTCACTATGAGCAATATCATAAAGATCCAAGCTTCCATAAGCTTCTGGATCTCCCATAACCATTTTAAATCCACCAATAACAGTTTCTTCTAATTTCTTTTTATCACCTGTAACAAAATTCCAAATAAATGGATTAGCTCCATACTCATTAGATTTTTTCTTTAACTGCTCTGGAGTATCTGTCTCTGGGTCGACTGTAAAACTAACAATTCCAATATTTGTACCAAGACCTCTTACTCTATGCTGAATTTTCCCCATCTCTTCCATCAGTCGCGGACATACGGAAGGACATGATGTGAAAAAGAAATTTGCTATATATACTTTTCCCTTAAGATCATTTGATCCAAAAGGTTTTCCATGTTGATTTATTAAGTTGAAATCAGGAACCTTGTAAAGAATAGGAAGTGGATCTGGAAGTTCTCTATTAATAGATTTTATAAGTGGGTAACCAAAAAAGAACCCACAAAAAAGAATCCAAAAGACTTTGCTTGTTGCTTATCTTTTAAACCAACGAGCAATATCATAAGAAGCTGGTTGCACTTGTTCCATCTTTTACTGACTCGCTAATTTTTCCATCAATTCTTTACGTTTTTCTGGATTCTCTCTCATATCCATTAAGTATCTTACATAATGAGCTGTTGCCCAAATATCGTTATCTTCTAAAACTTCATGCCAGCTTGCCATTGCTGTACCACCAACTCCTGCCTTAAGCCTTAAAAAAAGCTCTGGAACTGTTGTAGCAGACCTAACTGGGTGCCATGTAAAATCAGGCGGGAGATACTTTGTCGTTCTCTCCGCGCCATCGACAAGGTATTCAGAATCTTGCATTTTGAGAAGATAAAAATCTTCTTCTACTTCTGAACGATTAATTGCTGAACCGTTAATCTTTTTATTTAAATTACTATACTCATCATAGGTTACATAAGCTCTGTGGCATGACTGGCAATTAGCCTCAATATGATAAACTTCTCTCCCTCTAGCGATTGCGGAGTTTTTATGGGCCAGACCATAAGGATCTTTTGTAAGCTTCATCACTTGCCCAAGCTCTTTGTCAGTTCCTTCCCACACTTTTGGTGCAAAGGTTTTAATATATTGAACTGCTGCCATAATAGAGCCTTTTTCAAGATCCCATGGAAGCATAGCTGATCCGTGAAGACCGCCTTTTACAATTCTATAAAGGTCATCGTCTGTTGGAAGTCCACCAGCAACAACATTACCGAACTTGAATAGACCTTGTTTAAAATTCCTTGGAGGAGGAACAAGACCTTTGGCCGCAGGCCCATTTCCACCGCCATCCATGCCATGACATGCAAAACAGTTTTCAATATAAATTCTTTTACCAAGATTAAGTTGGCTAGCACTTACTGTTACCCCGCCGGCAAAAGTCTTGGATTCTCTAAAGTCACTTGAGTCGCAACCTGTAAGAATTAAAAGAGATAATAATAAAATAAAACTTAAGACCTTCATAAGCCCTTACCCTTTATAATATAAAAAGTGTCAGATAGAGGATAAACCATATTATCCCTAAAAAATGCCAGAACTTACCGACATTTCTAATCCAAAGTACTGAACACTTTAATT
The DNA here is from genome assembly GCA_964350135.1 of uncultured Bacteriovoracaceae bacterium. Classification (GTDB taxonomy): domain Bacteria; phylum Bdellovibrionota; class Bacteriovoracia; order Bacteriovoracales; family Bacteriovoracaceae; genus CAYGJN01. The sequence continues at coordinate 2,995 of CAYGJN010000138.1, forward strand.
TTTCGAAACGAATTAATAACCAACCTAAAAATCCCAGAGCACCTACAATATGAGCTGCATGTACCCAAGTAAACGCATATAAAAGTGATGGAAAAATACCATCTTGAACATAAAAGCCTGATGCTTTAAGCGAGTTCCAAAAAGCAAACTGACTGGCCATAAAGCCAAGGCCACATAGAAAACTAACCCAAAGAAATAGCTTTGAACCTTTCTTTTCAAAGAAAATATAACTCAAACTACTTAATGTAATAATTGCTGTTGAAAGAGCAGGCTGAAAACTATCTGGCTTACTCATACCCATTGGTGGCCATGCAGGAGCATTAAGACGAAAAACAGCGTAACCCATAAGCATAGAAGCAAAAAGCATTGAAAATGAAATAAGAGCCACACTCATCGCGACAGACGATGTAATCTCTTGGCCTTCATTTATGTTTAAAGTCGTACTACTCATTATACTGTTACCAATTTCTCCGTCTGATACTGAAAGTCTTTATCACCACTAAGAGCAGGATTGCCTAGCTCGTGTGGTCCACACTGAACAACAGGAATTGTATCAAAATTATGTACTGGTGTAGGAGATGGAACTGTCCACTCAAGAGTTCCTACATTCCATGGGTTATTTCCAGCTTCCTTACCATATTTAAATGTCCACCAAATATTAATAAGAAAAAAGAACTGGCTAGCACCCATTAAAAGTGCACAAATAGTTGTAAATGTATTTAAAGGCACAAGTTTTTCCATAAAGTCATAAACAAATGGGTTGTAAAGACGTCTATGCATTCCACCATAACCAATCAGAAGCATTCCAGTGAAAACACCATTAAGACCAATCATTGTTCCCCAAAAATGAAGCTTAGCGAGTTTCTCGTTCATTAATGTGCCAAACATTTTTGGCCACCAAAAATAAACTGCACCGAAACCACCGAGAAGAACTGAGGCTGCCATTGTGTAATGAAAATGTCCTACAACAAAGTATGTATCATGGAGAAATAAATCCGTAGTCACTGTTCCAAGGTATAACCCTGTTAAACCACCTAAACCAAAAACAAAAACAACTCCTAAAGCAAAAAGCATTGGTGAATCAAAGCGAATTGATCCTTTCCAAATTGTCCCAAGCCAATTGGCAAAGAAAACCGCAGAAGGAATCGAGATGGTCATTGTTAATGTCATAAATGACTGAGTTAAAAGAGGACTCATTTGAGTCGTAAACATATGGTGTCCATAAACAAGCGTTGAAAGAATTGCAATTGCAGTCATCGATAATGCTGTTGCCTTGTATCCAAAAGCTGGTTTACGAGCAAAATAAGATAGATGGTCAGACACAATTCCCCACGCTGGAAGAATAAGAATATAAACTTCAGGGTGACCAAAAATCCAAAATACATGTTGGAATAAAATTGGATCCCCTCGTCCGCTAGTTGCAGCTGCACCAGCAAGAAAGAATGTAGTTCCAAAAACACGGTCAAAGATAAGGAGTAAAACACCAGCACCAAGTACAGGAACAAAAATTGCGTTAAGAACTGCTGTTAAAAATAATCCCCAAGTCGCAAGCGGCATATCAAACCACCCCATACCAGGAGCTCTCAATACAATTACTGTTGTTATATAGTTAACCGCACCCATCGTTGAAGACACACCTAAAGAGAAGATGGCCATACACCAAAGGGTTTGTCCGACGCCTGGAGAGCCTATCAAAGTTGAAAGAGTTGGATAAGATGTCCAACCACCTGCAGCTGCACCTAAAGGTGTTACAAGTCCTGCAAGAACAAAAACCCCTGAAAGAGCTGCAAACCAAAAAGAAAGCATATTCAATGTAGGAAAACACATATCCCGCGCACCAATTTGCAACGGAATAAGCAAATTGCCAAAACACCCAATAAGAAGAGGTGTAATAGCATAAAAAATCATAATCGTTCCATGCATAGTAAAAAGCATGGCATAAGTGTCAGGAGGAACCACTCCAGCATTATGAGGAAACATTAAATGACCAAGAACTGGAAACGCTTGTCCTGGGTAAGCAAGTGTCCATCTGATCATAAGGGCCATCATTCCCCCTACTCCTAGAAAGAAAATTGAATACCAAAGAAATTGTTTTGCAATTACTTTATGATCAAATGAAAAAACATATTTTGAAATAAATGTTGTTGGTGGATCATGTGGGTGCTGTTCAAACATTGCCATGACTAATTACTCCCATTTCCATCCCCAGAATAAATCTGGGTTTTCTTCATCGTTAGCAGCAACTGCAATCTGTCTTGCTTCGGTCTGCCAAGCTTCGAAATCTTGTTCTGTAAGCACTGTTAATTTTGCTTGCATTCTATAGTGATAAGTTCCACACATCTCTGCACAAGCAATATCATAAGTTCCCATTGCATCGTCTTTAGTTTGGACCCACATACGAGAAACCCTTCCAGGCATCGCATCTACTTTCACTCTCATATTTGGAAAATAAAGAGAATGAATGACATCTTTAGCAGTTAACTGAAATAAAACTTTTCTACCTGCTGGGATACGTAGGTCATTAACAGTCATTACATCATCGATTGTGTTAAACTGTCCGTCAG
>CAYGJN010000139.1:0-5500 GCA_964350135.1 uncultured Bacteriovoracaceae bacterium
GGTGCCAGATCTTGGCACCTGTTGTTTTCTTCTTAATTTCACTTTTTAAATTTTGATTTCAGATATGGCCACAAAGGGTGAGTTTCTCATATTTCTTAGAAGCCATTTTTCACTTAAGCAAGCATGACCTCCAAGACCCCAGCCCTCACTCCAAGAATTACTAGCAATAAAACAAAGTTTGCCTTCTGTTGAGTGAAGTTTCTCAGGAAGTTTCATATAGCCAACTAAAAGATAAGCATGACCTTTGGAATGTTTATCAAGACCTGATTCAGTTTCTATCCCTTCAAATACAAGACCTTCATTATTATAATATTTTGCATCTAAAGTTGTTCCAACAATAACAGGATGATCTTGATCAATTTCTTTAATGACGTCATCTAAGGATTTTACATAGTCATAACCAGCAATTTTAACAACTCCTTGAGAGCATCCGCTTTTAAGTGGAACTTGAGTATCATTTCTACTAAGTCTTGATTTCATATAAGGACAATTTGATTCAGTAGGAATATCTAATGAAGTTGATTTATGGCTATATTCAACCCCAAAGCCTACCCAGGAGCCTGCATCAGTACAAGGTGCTTGTCTGCATTTAGGTTTACTGGCCCAATAAAAATATTGTTCTGAGAGATCTAGGTCACGATTTTTTTGAGCGGCCAAGATCTCAATTGCCCTTATAGCTGCAAAAGCTGAGCAAGTGGCCCTCTTTCCCTGGTCTTTAATTGAAGGTGTAAATGCTCCAGAAATTAATTTCTTATCAAGCTTGATAGTTGTTTTAACAGGGATGTGTTCAACTTTAAGAGTTGATTCTGGGACAGGAATTGGAGTGAGGTTTTCTTTATATTGATCGACTCTTTTAATATATGCTCTTCGCTCTTCTTGCCATTTTTTTATAGTCTCATCGATTTCTTTTTGTTTTGTTATTATAAATTGATCTTGCTGCTTAAGCTTTCGAGTAAACCAATCATCAGCAGATTCTGTGAGACTTAATTTTTCACGAGATCGGATATCTTTTATATTGCCTCTGGCCCTCGCTTTTTGTACTTCGACACTATCCTTACCTGAAGTTACCTGCCCAGTGAGTCCTTGCTTTTTCATAAGCTCTTCGCGAACTTTTTGTCGTTGAATCTCTAGTTTACTAAGACCGGTTGTTTTAGTTTCATAAGTGGTCTTTGTTTTTTCTATTCCAGCATAGTCAAAAATCTTATCTTCAATAATTTGCTCAACAAGCATGGGTGTTGCTAAAGCAGTTGTAGAGAGAAGGATCAAAAAGTATTTCATAAAGCACCTCCAGATTGATCCGTTTTTAATGTTTCAATGGTAGGAGGCTCATTTGAATAGAGCAAGTTTCTTACAACTTCTTATATTGGGGGTCAGTTGGAACCGGCCATAAAAGCCCTTTTTGACACTGGTGCCGGCCAATTTAGAGTGTTTTTATCAGATTTCAATAGTTTAGACTGTCTAAAAAATTGGCACAGGGCCTGCTTTATCTAATAGTGTGAAAAGTTAGTCTTTAAACAAGCGTTGCGAAAAAGACCTCAGATTTAATCTAAATCCTACAGACTAACTTCAACGAGGGAAACCTCGGTCGAAATCCCACCAACACATACAATTTTCTTTTAAATCTGAGGTAGGCGCAACACTTAAAAAGGGGCTCTGCCCTAAGAGGGACATAAATAAGCTTTAGATTGGTTGTCTTATGGCCTTAGTTAAGGTCTTCGAAGTTTACATCTTTTGAAATTTTTACTCCTGAGAGCCCTTTATGATCGTCTTTTTTGATGAATGGGAAATGAATCTTTTCAGTTTTAGGAAAATCAACCTCAAAAGCAATACTAATAGTTTTGGGAACAAATTCTTGAAGCACACTTAAATAATTAAAATCAGAGATTTCCACACCCTCGGCCCTAAGGTCTGTAATTTCTTGCAGATAAGGAGAGTCGGAAAGAGGAGTTGGGCTAGCGTTTTTAACTACCATGGCCGCCTTAATTCTCTCTTTTGGAAGATCATTTGTTTGTGCCCAAGTACTCATTTGGAAATAATCTAAATAAAATGTTGATCCACCATATTTCAAACGTCGAGTTTGTCCCAGGCGATCTAAAAATTTTCTTGTAGATGGATCTTTTGCTTTTCGCGCTAGTTTATCCAGGAGCTGGTGATCTTCGGTGCGAATAATATAATAACCAGGATCTTTAGTTGATTGGAAAAGCAGGTATTGAAAAGCAATACTCACCAAAGTGTAGAGTTTATGCTGGTTTAGGTGAATATGTGCTTCAGGGCTTTCAATAAGGAGTTTAACAGACTCGTATAGTTGTTGCTTAGTAAGCTGATCCGTAGACATAGGGCCAATGCTCCAAAAAAATAGTCAAAGTTGAAAGATAGCTGGGCATATTATTAGGGAATCAATATTTCGTAAAGCATTCTCAGTCAAAATGTTATTTTTACTTAATTTCGTTCTAGAAATAGAGGGTGAGTTTCTGTATATTGTCATGGTTTTCATTATGATATTAAGTGCGGAATAAGAGCTTTTGCTAAGCGTCTAATTTCTGTTGAATTGAGGAGATTCAAATGAGTTTTCAAAAGACCCTTCCTAAAACTAGAAATATTGGGATTTCGGCCCATATTGATTCAGGTAAAACTACATTAACTGAACGTATTCTTTATTATTGTGGACGAATTCACAAAATTGAAGATGTTCGTGGTGGTGGTGATGGTGCGAAGATGGACCATATGGAACTTGAAAAAGAGAAGGGGATTACGATCACTTCTGCAGCGACAACTGTTCATTGGACAGGGGTTAATGAGGCTGGGATCACACATGCAGAAGGTGATCAAAAAGAAATCAAAGTAAATATTATTGATACTCCTGGACACGTTGACTTTACTGTTGAGGTTGAAAGATCTCTGCGTGTATTAGATGGCGCGATCCTCGTTCTTTGTTCTGTAGCAGGAGTTCAATCACAGTCTATAACTGTTGACCGTCAGATGAAGCGTTACCGTGTTCCACGTTTAGCGTTTTTTAATAAGATGGATAGAATGGGCGCGAATGCAGACAATGCAGTAAAAGCACTACGTGAAAAATTAAATCATAATGCTGTTCTTATGCAAATTCCTATTGGAGCTGAAGATCAATTTTGTGGTGTTGTAGATCTTATCGCAATGAAGGCCTATTACTTTGATGGGGATAATGGTGAGACTGTTCGTATTGAAGCTATCCCAGCAGAACTTGTTGATGAAGCAAATTCAAAACGTGAAGAAATGCTAGATGCAATTAGTGAATTTGATGAGCAAATGATGGAAGATATTCTTGAAGGAAAAGAAATTTCTGAAGATGCAATTCATGAAGCTGTTAAAAAAGGTGTACAAAGTCTTAAAATGACAGCTTGTTATATGGGTTCTGCATTTAAAAATAAAGGTGTACAACCATTATTAGATGCAGTTGCAAGATACCTTCCTAGTCCTCTTACTGCAGAAAGATCAACGGCTATTAATAGTGAAGATAATTCTAAACTTACACTTGAGCCAGATGATTCAAAAGAACTTGTTTGTATGGCCTTTAAAATTACTGATGAGCAATTTGGCCAGCTTACATATACTCGTATTTATCAAGGAACTTTGAAAAAAGGTGAGATGATCTATAACACGAGAACTAAGAAAAAAGTTCGTGTTGGTAGAATGGTACGAATGAATTCAAATGATAGAGAAAATATCGATGATGCTAAAGCTGGTGATATAATTGCAATGGTTGGTGTTGATTGTGCTTCTGGTGATACCTTTGTGGGGAAACCAGATTTTACTCATATCTCTTGTGAAGGAATGTTTGTTCCAATTCCAGTGATTGAACTTAAAATTAGAGCAAAAGACAAAGATCATCAGGCAAAAATGTCTAAGGCCCTTTCACGTTTTATGAAAGAAGATCCTACTTTTCATGTTTTTACTGATGAGGAATCAGGGGAGACAAGAATTGCTGGAATGGGTGAGCTTCACCTAGAAATATATGTCGAGCGTATTAAGCGAGAGTATAAAGCTGATGTTGAAGTTGGTGCTCCACAAGTTAATTACAGAGAAACAATTCAAGAAGAATCTAAATACGACTATCTACATAAAAAGCAAACTGGTGGTTCAGGTCAGTTTGGTCAAGTTGTTGGTTCAATTCGTCCACTTAGTGAAGATGATAAGGAAACTGAAGATCAAGTGTTTAAGTTTAATAACCTTATAAAGGGTGGGTCAATTCCAAGTGAATACATTCCAGCTTGTGAAAAAGGTTTCCAAGATATTATGGACAAAGGCCCATTAGCAGCCTTTCCTGTTATCAATGTAGAAGTTTTTCTTTCTGATGGTAAATATCATGATGTAGATTCATCTGATATGGCCTTTAGAATAGCTTCACGTCAGGCAATGAGACAGGCCATTAAATCAGCAAACCCAGTTTTACTTGAGCCACTTATGAAAGTTGAAGTAGAAACTCCAGATGAATATCAAGGGAATGTTATTGGAGATCTCTCTTCTCGTCGTGGAATTATTCAAGGCTCAGAGACTAATGATCAAGGGGACACAATTGTGAATGCATTTGTTCCATTAGCTGAAATGTTTGGTTACTCAACTGATCTTCGTTCTATGACTTCCGGAAAAGCAGGTTTTACTATGGAATTTGCTAAGTATGCAGCATGTCCGAATAATATCCAAGAAAAAGTGATGAAAGAGCGTGCAGAGCAACTTGCAAATGACGATTAATTATAAATAAATTTAAATAGCTAAGGGACACTTAGGTGTCCCTTTTTTTTTGCAAGGAAGTCAGATGAAATATATTTTTTTGTTATTATTCTCTCTTGGTTGTGCCAGTACACAAGATATAGAAAAAGAGAGAAAAATATTAAAGGGTAAAGTTGCTGACCATGCTCCTTACAATTCGTCTTTTAATGCTTTTCAAAAAACAAAAGAGCATTGCAAAATATTTAATAAAATAGGTCGATTAGAAATTAAGCTTGATGAAAAGTCTAAAATTATTAGGCAGTCAAAGGACAAATATGGCTATTTTGAAACAGTTTGTTTTACTAAGCGATCTTATATTAAAAGACTTGAAATAATAGCGCGTAATAGAGGCCTTTATGGTGAGAAATTTCTTGTTATTCCTAGAATAAGTTTTTTTAATGATAAAGGCACAAGGCTTAGTAATTTATATATTCAAAATAAAGGTAAAGAAGGGCTATCTGGCTCATATAGGTTCTCTGTAGATATTTCTACATGGAAAAATGAAAAGTATTATATGATTGTAGAAGCTGAAAATAGATTTGAAAAAAGCTCACCTTCCTTTAATCAACAGTTAAAAAATAAAGATTCATTATTATTCTCGTTACCAGTAGGCATTTACTCATCACCAATTGGTTCAATAAACTTCATATTAAAATAAATAGTGTTTTTTGCTTAAATCTTGCTAATCTAAGTTTATCTAGGTATTAGAGAAACTTAAGATTGACACAGGAAATCTCCAAAACTTAGTGGAAGT
>CAYGJN010000140.1:0-5495 GCA_964350135.1 uncultured Bacteriovoracaceae bacterium
CAAAATCCTTAAAGTCATTCAAGAATCTCCTCAATATCAACTTGTTTTAACTCAATCAGATAACGAAAATCAAAAAAAAGACTTAAGAAATAGCATTAGAGAAGCTAGCCGTTATAAAAAGTTAATGAGTCCTGAAAAACAAATTTATTTTAATCACTTATGTAATAATCTAAGTACTCCTGTAAAGTATTGTGAAAAATTCATCATCAACAGTTATTGGCAAAGCCTTGCAGACAAAGCAATTAATTCAAGTGAAATTATTTCTAAATGCAAAGACTTCTATGGGAAAGAGGATATTAAAAGAGCTGATATCAGGTTTTGTGCGGATGTTTTCACACAAAAACCAGAGCTTTGTCATTTTATGGGAAGTGACAAAACAGGCCTTAAGCCTGCAGCAAATTGTTTATCTCAGTCAAAAGCATTTTTTAAAACAAAAGTTAAAAATATTTTTAGAGACTGCCCTGGAGAAATTGATAATCATGCCATTGTGACGTTTAATCGAATTTGGGAGCATTTTGGGCTTAGTACTAATAAAAAATCTTCACCATGCGACGCCACCCCTTTAACAAATCTCTATGATGTAATCGAAAAGCAAAAAACAAAACATCCCTGGACGCAGCAGCTTTGCGTTAAGAATCCTTTTAATGAGAACAAGGAAGAATGCTTGCCCATTTTGCTGGCCAACAGCACGTATGGTGATCACTCTGAAGAGATAGTTGTCTCTAAAGTACTTAAAAAAATCAGAGCAGTGTCAGATAAAGTCGAGTGCAAAACTGCTTCCGATAAAGAATACAACCCTACAAGGTTAAAATGGAGAATGGGTTGCTATCTTGTTTACGACACAAGTAATTGCAGCAAAAGCTATTGTCCAAAAACGATTTATTATAAAAATAGTCCCCTTAAAAATGTTTGGTACAGTGGCGGGCTATTTTTTGATTATTTCCCAAATTCACTCAAAGATGATCTCAAGTCATTAGTATATACAATGAATAGAAATAGAGAAGATAAAGATAAGCCTATAAAAAATGTTACAGAGCTTCGACATTACCTCTCAGTTTCTCCACAATCAATTGTCCATGGAGTGGGATGCATTGAAGACTTATATCCAGGAACATTTCAAAAAATAGCTGTTAATGAGTGCAGACCTGTTAGTTTTATAATAGATGGATTAATCGATAAGGATCTAAAATCTTATGTCACAATAAGAACTGGGATTGACGACACATTTTCACCTAAAATCATAAGCTGGACGAAAGTATTTAATGCAATTGAAAATTATCAAAATCATCAACCTATTAATCATTGGACACTTTATGGTATTCGCTAAGATATCTATTTTGTTTTTATCAATGAATCTTTTTGCTGAATTAAACCCCCTGGTTACAAAACAGCAAATTCATCGTGTCCGCTATATTAGTGAAGATGGAAAAATTTCTTATTACCAAAAAAGAAATGGATCCTTAGTTTTTGCGACTAATTATGCTGTTAAAACAATTCTAGAAGGTACTCTATACACAAACCATACGGTTTTTGCTTCAGCTGCAAAAAGAAGCATTGTTATAGAAACAAATCCTAATTATCTAAATTCACATATTTTTTTACCTCATAATAATATCAACCTACTTCCAATAGGCTCACTCACACCAATCTTGCTTGGTAAGGGGACCTCTCCAAGACTTCACTTAGATGATACCTGGGTAAGTTACTTTCAGCCGAGAGATAAAATTATTAAGTTAAAATCTACAGCAAATAGAGAAATTGATATTGCAATAGCGATCAATAAAGGAAATAACCCTTACTTTATTCCTGAAGTTTTCATGATTGATAACAATAGGCTTTTATATACAGATCAAAATAACAAAGGTGAGATTGCTATTTTTTCATTCTCTTTAGAGCAGAAAAAATCCAGTCTTGTTCATAAATTACAGACTCCTACAAAAAGAATCTCTTTTTGTAGTTTAAACAATAAACTTTATATCGGAACCTTTGGGATTTATGATGCTTCACTTGGATCTGAAATTATAGAGTTTAGTTTAAAGAATAAGCTAGATTACGCTAAAGGTAATATTGTTTATGAATCAAACCTGAATGATTTAGGACAGTTAATTTGCTTTAAAAAAGAAAAAAGAATCTACTTTATTAAGTCATTTCAAGCTGGTCCATCTGTTTATCAGAACAATACGGACGTGGTTATGCTTGATCCAATTAAAAAGACATTAAAAAGAGTATCTGAAATTAATTCTGCTACTCAGATAATTGAAATGGACAATCGAATACTTATTCCAAACAAGGGTAAGTTATTAATAGTTAGAGGAGATCCCTTAAAAAATGATTCGTTGGATTAGCCTGTTTTTGGTTTTCAATTTTGCGAGCGAAGCCAAAACTTATTATTACGCTGAAAAGAATATTCCATATGAACTCAAGATTTTACTTGTAGACATAAATCTATCAACAGATGAAACCTTTAGATCTGAGTCGGAAAGTGAACTTCAAAGACTAAAAAAAGTACTTGGCAAAATCTCTCATAACAAAGAATTTCTTTTTATTAAGCAACATATTCATAAAGCTGTAGTTGATTTCCCTATTGATGACCTTGGTTATAGCGTAGTTACAGAAAAAGAGTTTAAAGATTTTGAAAAGTATATTGCGATTATAACAAATAAGCTTAGCCTCTATAGTCTTTGGGCCATCAATGCTTTAATGGCAGACTACAAAAGAAATATTATTAAAACAGATGAAAGATCAAAAATAAAAACGAAACATGTTGCAAAATGGATTGGTTATTTAAAAAACAGAGAACCAGAACAAATTCAAAAAACATCTGAGAATCTTGCTCTTTTTACTCTTCGCTTTCTATCCTCACAATTAGAAAATTATCTTTCAGTGCTTCCAAAAGAACTCAAAACTGAAAATAGAGAAGTGATCAATGCTCAAGAAAAAGAAGAAGATAAAAAGAAAGAGCTTGATTATCTAGATTATAATGCTGACGAAGAGCTTGAAAAAGCTAAAAAGCAAGATACCTGGAAACCCAAAACTAATTAAAACAAATCAAACTCATGTGAATTGATAAGATCAATTTCAAAAACATCTAAATCGTCATAGTAATAATAGATAACAAGCCTGTTTGTATCTGCAAAATAGCGCATTCGCTGCCCTTGTTTTCTATCAATTTTCAATGTCTTAACATCATGATTCTTAAGGTAATCAATCAAATGTGGCCTCACAGATAATATTTCTAAAACTTGTTTTCTGATTTCTTGGCAATAACCCTTCTGGCCTTTGGAGAAACATGTAATGCTCTTAAATGGTCCAAGATCATTATTTTCATCCTCAATAGGTTTTGGCTCAACTCCTAAAAGTCCTCGAATAACTTCTGCAACATCCATACACTGACTTAAGTAATTATAGCTCTCATCATAATTAAACCCAGGAAGGTTTTTACTAGCATTTTTAAATAATAAAAGTTCATCTCTATGAGATTTACATATTGATCCAATTCTTATAATTGCTTCTTGATCTTCTAAATTAGATGGATCACATAATTCACCAAGAAAACAATTTTTATCTTCAAGAGACTCTTTTGTTCTTCCAATTTTATCTACAATTGTTCTGACTTTGCTTAACATCATGCTGTTAAGACCTAAGCGATACTCTATAAGTTTTTCTTTTCTATTTTTTAATCGTCTCGCTAAGGGTTCATCGATGACAAGTGCTGTTTGTAAAATTTCTTCTGTATGAAAAATATATTCATCTACAAGGTCATATAAATTAAGAATTTTGTCATCACTAAGAGTTTGCGGGCATTTAAGCTCGATTTCATAATATGCACCACCAAGCCCAACAAAATACTCCTCTTCTTTAAAGCGGCATTGATTTCTTTCTAGATTAAGTTGTAACTGATCCAGCCTTGTAATTTTTGATTGATATTCCAACCATAAATCACAAACAGCTGATGGATAACCAAGACCAATACATTTAAGAGCACCTAGTTTTTCATCAAACTCAGCCTGACCCATTAGATTAAATGAGAGGCTCCATAATGTTAAAATAAGTGTAACAATTGTTTTCATAATACTTCCGCGCAGCCAATATTATAGGATTGCAATTTTTTTCCAAGGGATCTAAGTAGAATTTACATTATTCACAGTATCTAACTTATTAATATTACAGGACTTTTTATTTATCTAGATTGAGCAAAAAAACAGAATTGCTTATAAGGACTTGGAGGGATCTTTTGAATTTGCTATAAAAAGCTTTTAATTTGAAACACTTAGGAACAATTTTGGCCCTTAGCAAAAAGCCCTACAAGGGAACCAGAGACTTCTACCCCAAAGATAAAAGAGTTCTGGATTATCTATTTTCAAAAATGAAATCAACAGCTGAGTCTTTTGCTTATGAAGCATATGATGGGCCAATGCTTGAAGAAGTTGAACTCTATAGGGCCAAGTCTGGTGATGAGCTTATTAATGAACAAATTTATTCTTTTCATGATCGTGGTGAAAGGTTTGTGGCAATAAGACCAGAAATGACTCCGACTGTTGCAAGAATGGTTGCTGGCGTTCACAAAGAAACCCAAAAACCTATTCGTTGGTTTTCAATTCCTAATCTTTATCGTTATGAACGTCCTCAAAAAGGTCGTCTTCGTGAGCATTGGCAGTTTAATGTTGATATTTTTGGAGCACCAGAAAATCTTGGAGAGGTAGAAGTATTAAACTTGGCTGTTGATCTAATGAGATCTTTTCGTGCGACCAAAGACATGTTTGAAATTCAACTTAATGATCGCCGTATTATAAACCATGTTTTTAATGAGCTTTTAAAACTTGATAATGAACAATCTTATAAACTCTATAAGATTGTTGATAAGAAAAAGAAAGTCTCAAGTGAAGCTTTTCAAAAAATGCTTGCAGAGCTTAATTTTACTACTGAACAGCAAAGCTTTTTTGATGAATATCTTCAATGCACAACTCTTCCTTTAATTTATTCTTTTTTATCAAGACAAGGTGCAGACGATCTGGCTAATAAGCTTAGAAGATTTCATGACCTTTTAAGAGCTGCTGGTATAGATGAGTTTATTGTTTTTGATCCAACGATTGTAAGAGGACTTGATTATTATACAGGTGTGGTCTTTGAAATTTTTGATAAACACCCTGATAATAGACGGGCCATTTGTGGTGGTGGATCTTATGCTAATCTCTTACAAATTTTTAATGAAACCCCGTTGGCGGGTGTAGGTCTTGGACTTGGGGATGTTACTTTAAGAGATTTTTTAGAGACTCATGATTTACTTCCTCAAAATATTTTAGAAAAAAACATTGATTTATTTTTAACAACCCAAAGTGATAAAGGTATCGATACTCTCTTATCCGTAGCTAATACGATCAGGTCTCTTGGAGTCAAAGTTCAAGTAGAGCTTTCTCCTATCAAATATAAAAAAGTTTTTTCCCAGGCCGAAAAGTTTGGAGCTATATTTGTTGGACTTATTGATGATCAAGATA
>CAYGJN010000141.1:0-5462 GCA_964350135.1 uncultured Bacteriovoracaceae bacterium
GTTTGATATCTGCTTTTGTTTCATCAATATCAGTTGGTAAATTATAGGACTGGGAAAATTGGGACATATAGCGAGATTTGGACTTTACTCCATTTCTTTCAACAACCTCTTCTTTCACAATTTTGCCAGAGATAGAGATCATGCCATTTTCAATTTTGATATCAATAGGAGTCTCATCATTGCCTTTTGGAATGATTCTCAGAAGCTTGTGCTTACCTGAGTCTTCCCATTTAAGTTCAACTTGATTTGATTCATTTGCTAAACCGGAACTAAAAAAGTCGCCAAACAGTCCTTGCCCATGAACTGTAGAACACAAAAAAAAGAGAACAGCCAAAGCCGCTCCCTTTTGTAATAACTGTGAAAATAAATGATTAGTCGTTTGCTGCTCTGGTCTCATTGACTTGATCTTCAGTCTCTTCAACATCAGCATCTTCGCCTTTTTTAGAGTTTTTACCATTTAGAAAGACATGTCCTTTAACCAGACATCTAATCTCTTCTTCTGCCAACTCAAACTTTTCTTTTAATCCCATACTCACCTCCGTGACAATGGTTCCTCTTTCAGGGGAGAAAACCCCCAGGATAGTCACTATTAAACCTTAAAAAACTGCATCATGTCAAGACGAGGCTTCCTACCTGACAACTTGGGTACTGAATCTTTTTCCTTCATTGCCACCTATCAGAAGAGAACTGTATAATATATCTCATACGTACACTAATTAGTGATCCACACGCCATGAGCGTATTAAAAACGGGTTAACCTATGGATATTTCTTTTCTTACCAATAGCGAGTCTCATTATATCGACTCAATGTATCAAAGCTATTTAAAAGACCCTACTTCTGTTGACGACTCATGGCAGCACTTCTTTAAAGGCTATGAGTTTGCACAAAAGTTTTCAGGGGGCAGCAACGCCCAAGCACCCGTCACCCCAGGGGAGATGGCCACTGAAATCAAAGTTGAAAGGCTTATTGATACATACAGAGAAAGAGGACATCTACTTAGCAAAACTAATCCTATTAGAGAACGAAAGGATAGAGATGCAGGACTTGAACTTAGTGAGTTTGGGCTTACAGATGCAGACCTTTCTAAAAGTTTTGGAGTTTGCCAAGAGCTTGGAGTGAATACATTAGGTGAGGTCGTAGAGCATTTAAAAGAAGTTTATTGCGATAATATTGGTTTTGAATACAAACATATGACTAATAGAAAGCAAAAAAAATGGATTCAAGATTATATTGAATCAAGTGCAAAAAAAATCGACTTTCCTCTTGAAAAGAAAAAACGAATTCTTCTCAAACTAAATGAGGCTACTGTTTTTGAAAACTTTCTTGGAACAAAATATATAGGACAAAAAAGATTTTCACTTGAAGGTGGGGAAAACACGATACCTGGCATAGATGCCATGATTAATGAAGCTGCTGATCATGGAGTAACAGAAGTTGTCATTGGTATGGCCCATAGAGGTAGGTTAAATGTTCTTTCAAATATAATGAGGAAAACCTATGAGTATATTTTCTCTGAGTTTGAAGGAATGGAGCATGCTAGAGAAATGACCATGGGAGATGGAGATGTAAAATACCACCTTGGTTTTAAATCACTTCTTAAAACTCCTGCAGGTAAAAGTGTTTTCATTAAATTAATGCCTAATCCGTCACACTTAGAAGCAGTTGCTCCAGTTGTAGAGGGATTTGCTAGAGCTAAGGCTGATATTTATCATCAAGGTAATTCCGAAAAAATTCTTCCACTTATTATACATGGTGATGCTGCTGTTGCTGGGCAAGGTGTTGTTTACGAAGTGGCCCAAATGTCTAAACTTCCGGGCTACTATACAGGTGGAACAATACATTTTGTGATTAATAACCAGATTGGATTCACAACTAATTTTGATGAGGCAAGATCTGGAACTTATTGTACAGATGTTGCAAAAGTAAGTGACTCCCCGATCATTCATGTCAATGGTGATAATGCGGAAGCCGTTGTTTACGCAATGGAACTTGCAGTAAAGTTTCGTCAAGAGTTTGGACAAGATATCTATGTAGATATGGTTTGCTACCGTAAGCATGGGCATAATGAAAGTGATGAACCTAAATACACTCAGCCAAATTTTTATCAATTAATTTCTAAACATGATGATCCGAGAAAAGTTTATACTAAAATTTTATCTGAAAGAGGGTCAATTGAAGCTCAGATTGCAAAACAAATGGAAAAAGAGTTTAAAAAAGATCTTCAAGATAGGCTTAATAAAGTTCGAGGGAACCAAGTAAAATTTGAGAAGATGAAACCAGATGAAGAGTGGGAGAATTATAGAAGAAGTACCCCTGAAGACTTTGAATCATCTCCTGATACTTCTGTACAACTTCATAACTTAGAAAAGATTAATAAGGTTATTACAACATTACCTGACAATATAAAACCGATCAAAAAATCTCTTAAGCTTTTGGATGATAGAAAAGAAAAGTTCAAAGAGGATAAACTTGATTGGGCCATGGGTGAACTCTTTGCTTATGGATCACTAATGTTAGAAGGTCATGATGTTAGAATTTCTGGACAAGACTGCATTCGTGGAACATTTTCACACAGACACGCAGGTTTTTTTGATGAAGTTACAGCTGAAAAATATATAAATCTCAATCATATAGAGCAAGGGCAAGGAGAGCTTAAAGTTTATAACTCCCTACTCTCTGAATATGCAGTTATGGGTTTTGAATATGGCTACTCTCTGGCTCGCCCAAACACATTAACAATATGGGAAGCACAGTTTGGAGATTTTTCTAATACTGCCCAAACAATTATTGATCAGTTTATCTCAAGTGCAGAATCGAAGTGGAATATAAACTCGGGACTTATGCTTCTTCTTCCACATGGCTATGAAGGACAAGGACCTGAGCACTCAAGTGCTAAGCCTGAGAGATACCTACAGTTGTGTGCCGAATTTAATATGATCGCAGCTAATTGCACGACTCCTGCCAATTGCTTTCATCTTCTAAGACGACAAATTAAATTCCCTTTTAGATTGCCTGCAATTGTTTTTACTCCTAAAAGTCTTTTGCGACACCCACAATGTACATCAGCTAAAAAAGATTTTACAGAAGGCTCCTTCCAGGAATTTTACGATGATGATTATTGCGATAAAAAATCAGTCAAAAGAGTTCTTCTTTGTACTGGTAAAATTTATTACGATCTATTAGAGAAACAGCAAGAAGATAGTAGAAAAGATATTGCTATTATTCGTGTTGAACAGCTTCACCCTCTACCTTTTAAACGCCTTGATAAAATGATGGAGCAGTATAAAGGTGCTGAAGTTTACTGGGTACAAGAAGAACCTAAGAATATGGGCTTTTGGAATTATATGTTAAGAAAAATTGATTATTATGAACCAAAAGTTATAAGTAGAAAGTCTTCGGCCTCACCAGCGACTGGTTATGGAAGCCTTCACAAAGAAGAGCAAAAAGAAATTATTGAGAAAAGTTTTAAACTATAAAGGAAACTTCAATGAAAATTGAACTTAAAATCCCTACAGTGGGTGAGTCCATCTCAGAAGTCACAATTGCTAGTTGGCTCAAAAATACTGGGGACGTGGTTGAACTAGATGAACCCATCGCAGAGATAGAATCTGATAAGGCGACTGTTGAACTTATGGCCGAGGCTGCAGGAGTTCTAACAACCACAGCCAATGAAGGTGATACAGTTGCAGTAGGAGCCGTTGTTGCCACAATCGATACTGACGGTGCTACAGAAGAGCAGGCACCAAAAGAAGAAGCAACTCCTGCACAAGCTGCACCTGCCCCAAGTGGCGGTGGAGAAGAAGTTGAAATAAAAATCCCTACTGTTGGTGAGTCTATTACTCAGGTTGTAATTTCGAGTTGGATTAAAAATACAGGTGACTCAGTTGAACTTGATGAGCCTATTGCTGAAATAGAATCGGATAAAGCGACTGTAGAACTTATGGCCGAAGCCGATGGTGTACTTACCACATTAGTTGATGCAGGATCCACTGTTGATATTGGAGCTGTTGTAGCAAAGATCGCAGCAGGTGCTAGTGGATCAAAACCTGCAGCGAGCGCTGCAACCACAACTGCAAATACACAAACTCAGAGCACAAGTGGTCCTGGTGGGCACCCATCCCCTGCTGCTGGAAAGATTTTAGCAGAAAAGGGAGTTGATCCAAACAATGTACAAGGGTCAGGAAAAGACGGACGTATTACTAAAGCTGATGCCATGGGTGCAAGTACTTCTGCCCCTGTTGCAGCTAAGGCTTCAAAAAAAGAGTCCGCACCCGCAAAGAGTTTTGGAGGCTCACGAGATCTTGAACGCAAAAAGATGTCTCCTCTTCGTAAAACTATTGCCAAAAGACTTGTTGAGGCTAAAAACTCAACCGCCATGCTTACAACATTTAATGAAGTAGATATGCATAATGTAATGGCCTTTAGAAAGAAGTATCAAGACGAGTTTGTAAAGCAACACGAAATCAAGCTAGGCTTTATGTCACTTTTTACTAAGGCACTTTGTAAGGCCACAGAGCTTTTCCCACAAGTTAATGCGCAACTTGATGGTGAAGAGCTTATCTTTCATGACTATTGTGATGTAGGTATTGCAGTTTCAACTCCCAAGGGACTTGTTGTTCCTGTAGTTCGAAATGCAGAGTCTATGGGACTAGCTGATATTGAAAAAGAAATTAAGCGACTTGCCCTTAAAGGAAGAGATGGAAAGCTTACTCTTGATGAAATGCAAGGTGGAACTATTACAATTACTAACGGTGGTGTTTTTGGATCAATGCTTTCAACACCTATTTTAAATATTCCCCAGTCTGCAATACTAGGAATGCATAATATTGTTGAACGTCCAGTTGCTGTTAACGGTCAAGTGGTCATCCACCCTATTATGTACTTAGCACTTTCTTATGATCATAGAGTTATCGATGGACGCGAGTCCGTTGGATTTCTCAAGGCCATTAAAGAATATATTGAAGACCCTGCAAAAATGATTTTAGGAATTTAATTATGAGTAATGAATTTGATGTTGTAATTATTGGATCTGGTCCTGGCGGTTATGTTTGTGCCATTAGATGTGCACAGCTTGGCATGAAGACGGCCATTGTTGAAAAATACAAAACACTAGGTGGAACCTGTCTAAATGTAGGCTGTATCCCCTCAAAAGCCTGGCTTGATTCTAGCGAAAGGTTTCATGAAACAAAACATTTTGACACTCATGGAATTAATATAGAGAAAGTATCCGTTGATTTTCCAAAAATGAGAACACGTGTTGAAAATGTTGTAGACCATATAACTAAAGGTGTTGCTTTTTTAATGAAAAAAAACAAGATCCAAGTTTTCCAAGGCCTTGGCTCTTTTGTCGATGCTAATACGATCAAAGTCAATGGTGATGAAGAGCAAACGATCAAAGCAAAAAATATTATTCTCGCCACTGGCTCTAAACCATCAAGTTTTCCAGGAATGGAAATTGAT
>CAYGJN010000142.1:0-5309 GCA_964350135.1 uncultured Bacteriovoracaceae bacterium
TTCTTTAAAAACATTATTAATATTTACCAATCGGATATTAATGAGATAAACCTTTTGCTACCTAAACTTAAAGATTCTGCTGAAACCATTAATAAAAAAATTAAACAGCATAATTTAGAACTCGAAAAATTAAATATAGAAACAGACCCAGAGGTCTTAAAAGAAGCTCTTTATAAAAGGAAAGACCTTCTTAGTGAGAAAGTAAAAAACTCAGATTATAAAGTGCATAATAAAGAAATTGAAATTACTCATCTTAAGTCTAGTCTTTCTTTATTAAGAAGCTCTCTTAAAGAAAATGACTATTTAACTGCTCCTCTGGCGAAAAAGCTATATGAATCGTCTTTAGATAATCTTAATCGACTTGAACTTGGTGCATTATTAAAAACATCTCTAGATGAATTAACCTCATCCCAAGAATCAAGGAAGCAACAAATTACGGAACTCTCTCAAGAAATAGGAGAACTTAAGCATCGCTCAAAACGATTAAAAGACTCTCTTGAAAAACTAAAACTATTACATAAACAAAATGAACTATTACAAACAGAGATTAAAACAAAAGCAGAACTTTTATTATTAATTGGTAAAGATGAGTTTAGAAATTACGTACTCATTCAACTTGAAGATATATTAACTCATTATGCTAATAAAGAGCTTGAAAAACTCTATAGTGGACGATACCAACTTTGTCATTCAGGTAAAGACTTAAGAGATTTCTATGTTATCGATCGTTTCGCTTTAAATATTAAACGAAAAATTGCAACACTCAGCGGAGGTGAGCTTTTTTTAACAAGCCTAGCAATGGCATTAGCGATTGCAGAACTCTCTCGTGGAGAAGCACAAATTGAATCTTTTTTCATAGATGAAGGCTTTGGTACTCTAGATGAAGAATCACTTGAGCAGGCCCTAGATGCACTTTATGAGCTTAGAAATACCGGAAAGCAAATTGGTCTTATCTCACACAGATCTGAGCTTAAAGAAAGAATATTCAGCAAAATACAATTAACTAAAAATATTAAAGGCCTCGCAACAATTGAATTAGTTAACTAGAACTCTGCATTCTTTGGTGATCTTGGAAATGGCATTACATCTCTAATATTGCTCATACCAGTCATATACATAACCATCCGTTCAAACCCTAGACCAAAACCTGCGTGAATAGAACTTCCATAACGTCTTAAATCTAAGTACCACCAATATTCTTGTTCAGATAAATTCATCTCTTTCATTCTTTGAGATAATTTTTCAAAAGACTCTTCTCTTTGTGAGCCACCTATTAACTCTCCTACTCCAGGCATTAAGACGTCCATGGCGGCAACAGTTTTACCATCATCGTTTTGTTTCATATAAAAAGCTTTTATATCTTTAGGGTAATCAGTAATAATTGCTGGAGCTTTAAAATGCTTTTCTGTTAAATATCTCTCGTGTTCAGTTTGGAGATCAGCTCCCCATTCAACATCATACTCAAATTTTTCATTAGATGCTTTAAGAATTTCTACAGCTTCAGTATAAGTAAGCTTTACAAAATCTGAGTTAAGAACTGCTTTAAGATCATTAGTAAGATTTTTATTATAAAGTTTGTGTAAAAAATCCAGTTCAGAACTACATTTTTCAAAGCAATAATTAATCATATATTTTATATAATCAACTGCTAAGTCAGCAACTCCATCTAAATCACAAAAAGCAACTTCTGGCTCAATCATCCAAAACTCTGATAAATGCCTTGTAGTATTTGAGTTTTCTGATCTAAAAGTTGGCCCAAAAGTATAAACTGAACCAAGGCTCTGAGAGAAACACTCAGCACTTAGCTGACCAGAAACGGTTAGATGAGTCGGCTTTCCAAAATAATCTTTAGAAAAATCAACCTCACCTTTATCTGTACGAGGTAGTTCATTTTCTAAATTAAAAGTTGTTATATTAAACATCTCTCCAGCACCTTCACAGTCAGAACCTGTAACAATAGGTGAATGAAGATAATAAAAATCTCTTTCATCAAAAAACTTATGTGTTGCTTGTGCTAATGCTGATCGAACTCTAAATACTGCTGCAAAAGTATTTGTTCTTGGCCTTAGGTGGGCCTTTTCTCTTAAAAACTCTAAACTATGCCCTTTTTTTTGTAAGGGATAATCATCATCAACTCCACCTTCAAGTTTTACCTCTAAAGCCTGCATCTCAATGGATTGCCCTTTGCCTGGTGACTGGACTAACTTACCTTTAATACTCAGGGCCGCTCCAACACTTGAACTAAGGACCTCGTTATAGCTTTCAATACTACTGTCTGCTACAATTTGAAGATTTTCTTGGCAAGAACCATCATTTAAAACAATAAAGCTAAATTTTTTACTATTTCTAATCGTTCTTACCCAGCCTTGAATTAAAACTTCTGTGTCCACTAGGTTGTTAACAAGAATACTTTTTATTGATCTTTTCATAATTATTCCTAAAAACTAAAACTCTCTAGAACTTTATTGGCCTCTTCTGTACTAAGTCTTGGCCCAAATTTTTCAACGATATGTGAAGCTGCAAAACAGCCAAACTCAGCAGCTTTTAGAGGGCTGTGCCCTTTTGTATGTGCATACAAAAAAGCTCCTGCAAACATATCTCCTGCACCATTAGTATCAATTGCTTTTACAGAACGAGACTTTGCCTTAAGTAGTTTCTCTCCATCCCAAACAAGAGCACCTTCACTACCTGTCGTCACAGCTATCATTTTTGCAATTTTTTTCATTTTCTCAATAGCTTCTTCTAAATTATCACATTGAGCATATTTCAAAGCTTCATCTTTATTGCAAAAAAGAAGATCAATTCCACTACCGATAATCTCATCCATTCCTGATCTAAAAAATTCAACCATATTCGGATCTGAAAAAGTTAGAGATGTTTTTATATTATTTTTATCCGCGATTCGCTTGGCCTTAGCAGCTGCATGACGTGCAGTTGGAGAGGCCACAAGATATCCTTCAATATAAAGATATTTTGATTTTTTAAGATCATCCATGAAAATTTCTTTTTCTGAATATTCACTAGTAATACCTAAGAAAGTATTCATCGTTCTATCTGCATCAGGTGTAACCATAACAAGACATTTACCTGTTATGCCCTCATCTAATGCTCTATCAAATGTTTGTACATTATTATCTTTTAAGTCATTTAAATAAAACTGACCTGCTTCATCACTGGCAACTTTACATGAATAAAACCCATGACCACCAAATTGAGAGAGTGCAATAACTGTATTGGCAGCGCTTCCACCGCATGCTCGAATCCCATCTCCTGAGAATGAATCAAGAATTTCCTCAGTGCGCTCATGTTCCACTAAAGTCATAAGCCCTTTATCAATATTCATCTTCTCAAGAAAAGATGGTTCAACTTTAAATTCCATATCTACTAAAGCATTACCCATGCCATACACATCGTAGTTTTCCATATAATCCTCTTTTTTTTGGTAATATTAATTTAACTTAAAGGGCGTTTGTCGTCATTAGAAATACTGCGAAGCTTAAGAACTATACATATCAAATCGTATATTCTTCCCTTTGAACTCATGTGTTCTTAAATCTTTGTTTAAAATTTCGGCCCTTAATGGCCTTTTCAACACTACCCTTTTTCCTTGTTTTAAAGCATGATCAAGTAACTCTTGATCAGAAGTATCTCCTTTAAGACAAATAGATTTTAAAAACTCCATATTGGATTTTGTTAAGGTTTTTTGCTTTTTGAGATCAGGATACATAGGGTCAATATAGATAATATCAAAACTCTCTTTACACTCTAGAGCATTACCATAATTAATAGACGCTCCCTCTATACCGTATCTACGAAGAGCGTCTTGCAAGAGAAGGTATACATAAGGATTACTTTCAAGCCCAGATAGTAAGTGCTTAAAATAATGAATATAAATGAAATCTTGCCCAAGGCCCACAGTCCAATCAGCTATCCTAAGTTTCTCTCGTCCCAACCCCAAGGCCTTGGCCAATAAATCTTTGGGGCCAACCTTTTGGGTGTAGAATTTTTGATAATAAGAGTTAAAATCTATCGAGATTTCTCGCCCATTAAAAATATAACTAAGCATTTTACCGTCATAATAAAGGCCTTCTTCTGGTTTTGCTTTAAGTTGAGTAAGCTCAAATGCAGAATTTTCTAACTCATAAGGCCGTTCTTTATATCTTAATGAGATTTTTTCCATAGAAACTAAGTATACAAAACTTGACTGGGCGTCAAACTCTTCTAAAACAAAACACTTACATGCTATATTAGTCTGCAATTTAAATGGAGAATGTAATGGGAATCCCTTATCAAACAACAGGTCTACCTCGAGAGCTTAAACGACATTATATCAGTGCTACTGATAATGAGATTCAACTCATGTTGGATTCTGTAGGTGAAAAATCACTAGATGATCTCTATTCTAATATTGACAAGAAATATCAATTTCAAAACTTTTCAGTCTGTGAAGAAATGGAATATGAAGACTTAGTTCATCATATGACTGATATTTCTAAAAAGAATAATACAGTTCCTTGTTTTATCGGCGATGGACTTAAATGGTATAAAACTCCAAAAGTAATTTCTGATATCTGTGCAATTAGAGGACTGACTACAGCCTATACTCCATATCAACCTGAAAGAAGCCAAGGAACACTAACTACTCTTTGGATATATGCCAGCACATTAAGTGAACTTACTGGTTTTGAGGCCATTAATGCCTCTCTTTATGAGAGATCAACTTGTTTGTTTGAGGCCATTCAAACCGCAAGAAAGGCCCATAAGAAAGGAGATACAGCACTTATTGTTGATGATCTATATCCTCAAGATAAAATTGTTCTTGAAACATTGGTTGCAGAACTTGATCTTAAACTTAAATTTCTTCCTATTGATCAAAAAACAGGAGTCATAGATCCTAAATCAGTTACAAATTCTATTAATGAAGATGTTTTTTGCTTAGTTTTTTCTCAAGTTAATAATTTAGGACTTATTAGTCCATTTAATCAGCTCACAGATATTTGCTATGATAATGCAATAAAAAGTATCGCTCTTTTTGATCCTAAGCATTTAGGTCCTTCTGGGCTTAAAAGACCTGCAGACTTTGGTCGCAATGGGGATGGAGTTGATATTATAGTCGCTGAAGGACAACATCTTTGCCTAGGGCCAAATTGTGGCGGACCAGGTCTTGGGATATTTGGTGTTAGGTTCAATGATCAAAATAAAACAATGATTAGAAATACTCCCGGTCGTTATATCGGTGCTGCTAGAGACTCTAGAGGTAGAGAGTGCAAGGTTATTGTGCTCTCAACAAGGGAGCAACATATAAGAAG
>CAYGJN010000143.1:0-5277 GCA_964350135.1 uncultured Bacteriovoracaceae bacterium
GTGTGAAGTTTAATGATATTGACAGAGAAGCCTTTGAAGTTAGAACTAAAATGCTCTTTGAAACTCTTCCTGGTGTTGATATAAAAATGTATGAAGATATTCAAGAAGAGTTAAGAAAAATTAGGATGCGTAAATGGAAAAAATGGTAAAAAATTTTGAAGAAATTATCGCCGGAACTTTTCTACTTATCATGGTTTGTCTTGTTATTATAAACGTCATTCTTCGCTATGTTTTTAATTATGCAATCTACTGGGCAGAAGAAGTGTCTACAATATGTTTTGTGTGGGCAACCTTTGTTGGGGCCAGTGCGGTTTATAAAAACAAAATGGATATTGGTATAGACGTCCTGGTAACAAAAACATCTCCGGCAATTCAAAAAATAGTTAAAACCTTTGTTCATTTTTTAATGCTTTTAATTAATGGATATATTCTTTATATGAGTATTGTTTTTACAAAGATTTCCTCTATTAAGCCAACTGCTGTTTTAGGAGTAAGTTCAGCGGTAGTGAACTCTGCTCTTATTTTTGGCTTTGGACTCATTACATTGCATACATTGAGGTTTATTGCTCAAGATTTAAAGTCTTATGAAGGGGCTAAGTAAATGGAATACTTACCAGTTGGACTTGTTTTTATTCTTTATTTTTCTAGCATTCCAATTGCTTATGCACTTTTTGGTGCCTCTATTTTTTATTTTACTTTTATGGATGCAGGGATGCCTGCTGATCTTGTGTTACAAAAATTTATCACTGCAACTGCTTCTTTTCCATTACTTGCCATACCATTTTTTGTGATGGCCGGATCTGTCATGAACTATTCTGGAATTAGTAGCAAGCTTATGCAAATGGCCGACGTCTTAACAGGGCATATGGTAGGTGGTCTTGCACAAGTTAATATTGTTCTTAGTACAATGATGGGTGGAGTTTCAGGCTCTGCTAATGCAGACGCAGCTATGCAAAGTAAAATCTTGGTGCCACAGATGGAAAAACGCGGTTATAGCAAAGCGTTTTCTTCTGCTATTACAGCTGCTTCTTCTGCTATATCTCCAGTAATCCCTCCTGGGATTGTGATGATTATTTATGCTCTTATTGCACAAGTGTCTGTTGGAAAAATGTTTGCTGCGGGTTATATGCCAGGAATTATCATGGCCATCTCGCTTATGATTACAGTTTCAATTATCTCAAAAAAACGAGGGTATAAACCCTCTCGTAAAAAAAGAGCAAATATTTCTGAGATCGCTATTCAATTAAAAGATTCAGTTTGGTCTTTGGCATTACCTTTTGGTATTATCCTAGGTTTGCGCTTTGGTCTATTTACTCCTACTGAAGCAGGAGCTATGGCGGTTCTTGCATCTGCTCTTATTGGTATCTTTATCTATAAAGAACTTAGTAAAGATCATTTTATTCCAATTTTAAAAGACACTATTTATGGCACTGGTACAGTTGTGCTTATTATTGTTTCAGCATCTGTTTTTGGATATTACTTAAATTGGGAACAAATCCCACAGAGATTAACCGTTGTCCTTTTAGAGTTGACTCAAAATAAATACATGATGCTTGCAATATTAAATATACTGCTTTTGATTATGGGTATGTTTTTAGAAGGGGGAGCGGCCCTTATTATTATTGCGCCTTTAGTTGTTCCAGTTGTGACAAAACTAGGAGTGGATCCAATTCATTTTGGGATGGTTATTATTGTTAATATTATGATTGGTGGAGTTACTCCACCTTTTGGATCTATGATGTTCACGACTTGTTCAGTAACAAAAGTTTCTGTCAGTGATTTTGTAAAAGAGATCTGGCCATTTATAATCGCATTATTAGTTTCACTTCTGATTGTAACTTATTGGCCAAGTCTTATTATGTTCTTACCTAATTTGATGTGAAATCTTTGGGACAATAAATAGCATGTTTAAGCACCCAACCTATTGTATTTTCTGGGACTGGTTTGGAGTAGATACCTGGTTCACTTTCAATCACTTGAACCTTAACATATACAGATCTATTGCTTATGACTTCTTGACCTAATAAAAGAAGTTTTGAATTTCTATAAATCAATCCATAACTTTTTGGACTTAGAGCTGTTCTATAAATATTACCAAATCTGATACCTTTCCTAAATTACAGACTTCTTTTGGAATTGTCTGAGCATAGGAAGTATTGGATAAGACTAAAATGCTAAAAATAGAAATTAATGCTTTAATATTTAATCCTTAGTCATGTCTAACTTGAACGAGATTTAAGATTTCACAAGACTTGTTTGAAGTCATGACATGCCATAATTGAGCACCTGCTGAGTCTGAAATAGTTATATGAAAAGTTTTATACTTGCCAGAGGTCATCTCGACTGTTTCTAGGTATTTAATCCTTTCAATTCCTACTAATTCGTCATCCTCAGGACTCCATTCAATTTGTGACTGGGCCCTCGCTGCTTCAGCTGCCTCTTTATCGCATTTAATTGCTGAAAATGATGATAATGAAGCAAAAACTAATGCTAATACACATAAATATTTCATTGAAATCCTTTTGTTGAAGCCTAAAGCTAGCAATGTTAAATCTAAACTAGATCAGTAGCAATAGTGATTGAAAAATATTCTCATTTTGAAGCTATTTCAAAGAGGCTTTATCTTGGTAAATGGGCCATCCATACTTAAGCTATTGGGCGTGTTCAAAAACTTAAAAAACTCATCTAGCTCCATGCCAATATCTTTTTTGAGTTTATCTTCTAAATCTTGAACCATGGACTTCACCGATTTAGTATTATTATCAATAAAGCCAGGCAAGCCTTCAATATTTGAAAGAGGCGAGGTCGAATTATTTTTTTCTATTGCAAGCTCAATTGCTTCTATTAAGTTTGCTCTACTATAGATCTCTTTATCAAGGTTCATTCTTCTTTTAAAATAATCGGCCCAAAAAAACTCTGCAAATGGTACTGAGGATTTATCATATGCATGAGACTCTCTTACAAGCCAGGCCAGACCTCTGTAGTAACTATTAGTAAGTCCATCTGGGGTTAAAGGAATATAGTCTGCATCAAAGTATTCAAAACCTTTTGCCATATCTTTATGTAGCGTTTTAAGAGACTCTCTTGCATCTCTTTTTGCAGAAAGATTAACCCCTCTAAGGGTACTAAATCCTTTATTTGGATTAAAAACAAGATTGAGAATATTTTTAACATCATCCCTTCCAAGACGTTGGATTGTGCCAGTATAATTTTTAACCCAAGTTATTATATCTACAAACTCTCTGGAGTCCTCTTTTGCAGTTACAAGACCTAAATGTTTTAAAAGAAACGTCGCTTTTTGAACATTACTCCATTTTTCATTTGCCCCTGCAGGGATAAGTGCTTCATAACCACCACTAGCACCTGGACCTCTATGAAAAGGAAACATTAATTTCTTACTGATCATCTGGTTTTCAAACTCATAGTAGAGTGTGTAGTAAAATCTTAAAAATTCTTCTTTGGTGATATCCGGGGTAGAGGTGTTATTGTCGAGGGCCTGTTGAGCGAGCATATTCTGCATTCTGCTAATATATAAATGTCTATCTAAAACATGTTTTCTGGATCCCTTGGATTTAATAGTTTTATATTTTAGAGGTTTTTCATTAATTACTGCTAAATGAGCATCAATTAAATGTTTTTTATAAAAAGATTCAAAAGGCAGTTTTTTGAGATCAACTAGCTCCTCTAGAGTAAAAGCCCTTTCGTATATAATAGGGAAGTTATCAATATCAAAACCTCTAGCTCTTAACATCTCTTGGGACTCCCAGATGCCTTTTATTGAATGATGGCCATCGATCATCCATTTTCTACCATCGATTCCATAAACGAAAGGGAAAGGTCTATCATTGATAAATTTAGCAATTTGTTTGCGGTTCATTTTTTGAAACATAGCATAGAGGTAGTTTACTCTAGGTGGGCCTACCAAAAACTGTGTATGGTGGAGATAATCTTTAAGTTCACTAAACTTATGAGTTGATACAAATGACCTTATGTAAGAATCAAAACCATAACGAAGTGCTCTTAGAGCATCTCCCTTTTCTAGTTCCTTAGTCATTTTTGTTTTTAATGTATGGCGATTTTTCTCTGATAAGTCTTGAGCAAATAGTCCATCAATTTGTTTTATAAATACTGACTCGTTAATAAGTCCTAATTGATATTCTAGATAAAAAGACAGTAATTTTTGAAACTTTTCTTTTTTTGAAAAACCTTTAATAAGCTCTTTATACTCAGCTATGAACTTATCTAAAACAATTTCATTTTTTTCTAATTTGCTAGTAAGTTTCTTGAAATCTTTAATAGCATAGAGACCTTCTTTTCCGGCCATTGTAAATAGACTCTCTAATCTCATCATACAGCTGACGGAACGATTATTATTTAATTTAGATTCTTGTCTTGCTAATGATTTAGCTTTTTCGGATTTGAGATTAAGGTTACTGGCAGGCGAGCGCTCTAAGCTGTATAGCTGTGTACAAGATATAAAAATAAGATTTAAAAATATTAATAGAACTTTCATATGGCCCGTACCATTGGGTTAAGTATATTATCAAGTCCTCCTGTGCAGCCAAAAACTTTTTTTAACTTTTTGTAAGCTTTTGCTCCAATACCTCTTTTAATATTATTTATAGGTTTTATTTTGCCATTTTTTGTAATTCTAAGGACAGAAATATCTTCTTTGCTAAAGGCCGATGAATTTTTTGTATCAATTTTAACAAATTTGTCATCATAGCTAAGTTCAATATCATTTGATTTAGTAGGAGTATGAGCAGCAATAATTCTTTTTGCATCGAGTTCATTCAGAATTGAGTCAAGCTCTCCTTGACTTGTTTTATTGAGAGCTGTCTCTCTTGACCAAAAAGGGTTTTGAGGTAGAGGGGTTTTAGATCCAAACTCCCATGGAGTAAGAACCCAGGGAACTTGAACCTTTGTTGGGTTATCTCCAGCAAGTATCTCTGAAATATATGTTTGTTGATCTACCACATACTTTCTTACCATTTGATTAATATCTGTTGGATCATTGTTAAAAATCCAGTTATCAACTCCTCCATGAACGAAAACATTATCGCCAATTTTAACCATGGCCTTCCAAGATTGCATCATAGATTTATAAGGCTCAGATATTAAGGCCGTTTGTATACCTACCTTGGGATCTTGATGAAAATATTTAAAATGGTTTAAATCTTTTTTTTTCATTTTCTTAAGATTCCCCATTAAGATAACTGTATCGTGATTGCCAAAACGTGGATGGTCACGTGAACCTTTTTTCTTGGCCTTATCAGA
>CAYGJN010000144.1:0-5268 GCA_964350135.1 uncultured Bacteriovoracaceae bacterium
ATATAAAAGGGCCCCAAGGGTCCTTTTTTGTTTTAGAGCTTACTTAACCATTTACTAATATCACTAGAGTTAATTCCCAAGGACTGACAAGTAGAGCATAGCAATTGTTTTTGAAAACGATGATGAAGGTCCTCTTTAGAGTCCAGAGCTCCTTTTAATACTGATTTTATTTTTTCAGTCAAAACTTTTTCGATCCCCTTGGCCTTAATAAGGTCATCTTCTCTTTTTGTTAGAAATTTAAAATGAAGTTTTTCTATATTAATTGAATAAATGGGAGTTTTTCCATCGTTATGTATTTTTTCTTCTATAAGGAAGCTTTTGTTAATATCAGGAGAATCTAAATAGCCCTTTGCTAAAGAATCGATAAAGAAATCTGGAAATTTTGTCTCTATGAGGTATTTGTTCCCCTTTATAACTGGTAAGGGATAA
Organism: uncultured Bacteriovoracaceae bacterium; assembly: GCA_964350135.1. Lineage (GTDB taxonomy): Bacteria > Bdellovibrionota > Bacteriovoracia > Bacteriovoracales > Bacteriovoracaceae > CAYGJN01. Next base: position 430 of record CAYGJN010000144.1, read on the forward strand.
AGATAGAAACTCTCTTGTTGTTTAATTGATCTAAATTCATTTCTCATTTCACTTTCGCTTGATTTTTGATTCTTAACAGTTATAAATACTATCTTCATTATAAAGAGGTATTCTATGAAACTAGCAAGCTTTGCATTTATTTTTATATTTTTGATTTCAATTGCTGGGTGTCAAAATGAAAAGACCACTCAAAACCTTCAGCCACTTAATTTTAAGTACGCAGGTGTTATTGTGGGAGATGAAAAATTTGTACCAATTACTTGTACGCAGTTTCTCTCAAAAGTCTCGGCGCAGATTACAGTTGACGAAGATGCGAACAAGGAAGGAATGAAATATACTCAGGCAAAAAGGGAGCTTGAACTCTTTGAGTCATTTTTTAAAAAGATAGGAAAGATTGCTGAAGAGAAGAGCCTCGAAGATTCTGAGAAGAAACGACGAGCTGCTGTTTATATGGCCGAGGCATTCGTTGATTACCGTTTAGTTAATCCAGATGCGCATCTTCGCTGTTCTCAAGAGATTGAATCCACTGTTATTAAATGTAGAGAAACAAAAGATCAGCAAGCATTAATGAATTGTATGAAGGAAAGTATTAAGCCGGCCCTTGATAAAGTAAGCTCATTTCGCCAAACACAACTTAGTGAGAAAAAGTCTTAAAGAAAAAAAAATAAAAAAACACTAAAGTATATTGATCTCTCATTTTTTCTCTAATACCATTTCACAGTCAATTATTTTTAAAATGCAATAATTCGGATTTTCATAAATCGATTTAAGTATGCACTTAATTTGAATTAGAAACTTTAATATTATTGGTTACAAATCTGGGAGGAATTGTGAATTTGAAAAAAAGAAAGAACGTTCTTGTCACAGTCTTGGCTTCTCTTTTGTTATCTCAAGGAGCTTTTTCTGCTGAACAAGATCATGCTGTGAACAATGGTAGTACTATTATTGTTACATCTGGCAACTCGATGAAATTTACTGCACCTGCTGCAGGAACTGATGAGATTTTTACTATTGCTGATGGTGTACCTGTTGGTGAGGGTGGAATCGTTTTATCTGCAACTACCGCTGATGGTGTTGGAGCTGTTACATTTCTTGGGGCATCTGTTGCAACTGGAAATGTGGGAGCGGCAGGTACAAATGATCTTGGTATTATGAATATCGGTACTGCTAATGCTGTTAGTATTTCAGGAACTGTAAACGCTCTTGATATCAATATCACAGCAGCAGCAACAGTTACTTTTGGTGGTCTTACAACAGGTACAACACTTGATATGACGACTGGTACTTTAACTGCAGCTGGTCTTACTGTTGGTACAATCACTAACGCCGGTGGAGCAATTACAAGTTCAGCGGATATTACAGGTGTTACGAATATTAGTGTAGCTGGAGGCTCTGTAACATTGGGTGCTGGTGCTAAGTTTGTAGGAGCGATTGATAATACTTCTGGTGGTGCAGGTGTAGGCTCAATCGATATTGGTGCTATTGGTGGTAACCTAACAGTTGCTTCATCAACTATTGGGGCTTCAAACGCTATGCTTTCAGTTATCGTTGATACAACTGGTGGTGTAGCTACTTTTACTGGTAACGTAGTTACTCAAAATATCCAAATTAATGGTACAGGTACAGCAAATTTTGGGGCTAATCTTACTCTAAGTGGAACAGCTCTGACTAATAATGTTAATGGTGCAACAACAGTTACAGGTGTTTTAGCTATTCCTGATAATTATAATATTACTGTTGGATCTAATCTTAAATCTGGAGATACAGTATTTACTGCTACTGGTGGATACACTGGTGGTACAACTGCTGGCCAAATTGATGTAACAATGCCAGCTAATTTTACTAGTGGAACAATGACACTTATAAACGACGGTAATGGTGCAATTGCTGCTGGTGAAGCTACTGCTCTTAGTTTTAACACTGATGGTCTTGCTGTTTATAGTGCCTCAATTGTTGCACAAACAATTGTTGTAACTGCAACTACAAAGTCTTCATCTACACTTGCTGCTACATATGATATTAATGAAGCTGAAGCAGATGCTCTTGTCGCTGCTGCTCAAGGTGCAGATTCTACTGTTGCTACTGCCCTTAAAACTGCTCTTGGTACAGTTGCTGGTGCACAATTAGCTGCTAAGCAAGTAAATGTTCAACAAGACACTCTAGGTGCTAGTGTTGCTGCAACTACTTCAGTGAGTTCAACAAGTGCTGGTGTAAATAGTGGTCGTCTTGCAGTTTTAAGATCTGATAAGAAAAACCTTGCTTTTACTAGTGGTTATGCAACTGGTAATAATTCTAAGCACGGTGCTTGGGCGAAAGCTTTTGGTTATATGGGCGATCAAGATGAGCGTGAAAATGTAGCTGGTTATGAATCAGATACTTTTGGTCTTACTGTTGGTTACGATAGAGCATTCAACTCTAAAGTAAACGGTGGTGTTTCTGTAACTGTTAGTGATACAGAAGTTGAAGGGCGTGGAGCTGGTTTTTCTAGCCTTAATTCTGATGGTTATGTTCTTTCTTTCTATGGTGACTACTCTACAGAGAAGTACTTCTTTGAAGGTCTAGTTGCTTTTGGTTTAACAAGTAATACAACATCTAGAAGAGCTACTTTTGGTGGTCTAGATGAAACAATTACTGGTGAATATGATGGGATGACAGGATCTCTTTATGCAGCTTATGGTAGAAATTATAAGCTAGGTTCATGGGATTTCGTTCCAATGGGATCATTTCTTTATACTTATGTTAAAAATGATGATTACACTGAAGATGGTGGTGGAAGCTTAAACCTAGTAATCGGTAACGAAGCTACTAGTGTTGCAGTTATCAAGATATCTTCTGCATTTAGCAAAGATTTCAGCCTAAGAGGAGATAAAACTTTTACTCCTGAGTTTAGAGTTGGAATTGGGTATGATGTAATGGGTGATGAAGCAAATGCTACTGCTAATTTCCAAGGTCAAACAACAACTTTTGAAGTAAGTGGTGCAGATGTTGCTCAACTTCAAGGTTCTGTTGGTGTTGGAGCTAGCTTTGATACTGGAAGCTTTGTTACTTCTGTTGATTATGATCTAGATATGAAGGCCGATTTTACTGGTCACCAATTTGCTCTTAAAGGTAAGTACGAATTCTAAAACTAAAAGAATTCTATATAACAGCAATGGGAAGCCTCGAAGTTTTTACTTCGGGGCTTCTTTTTTTTATCCTTCTTAGTAGTTGTTCAAACTACAGAACAAAAAGAAAAGCTCTCGAAAATTTAGGACAAGACTATTTTTTTTCACCGGCCCAGTTTCAGTCGAGTTCATTTAATATTTTTACTTTGCAAAGCCTTAAATCAGACTTTGCTCCTATTAGTATTTATATTGAAGGTGATGGTGCGGCCTTTAAACGCTACTCAGTCAGTAAGAACCCAACTCCTAGCTCAGGTCTTGTACCTGCTCTTATGCTAAAAGATCCGTCTCCTAATAAGGTTTATCTGGCCAGACCTTGTCAGTATATAAATTTATCAAAGGATCCTCATTGCAACCCAAAGGTATGGAGTATTGAAAGATTTAGTGAAAAAGCAGTTAAGGCCTTAAGTAGCGTTATTGACAAGGTTAAGCTTAGAGCTTCTCAAAAAATTAATTTGATAGGCTATTCAGGTGGTGGGGCCATGGCCATTTTAATAGGGGCCCAAAGATCTGATGTGCTTAGCATACGAACCATAGCAGGAACATTAAGCAGTGATAAGCTTATGAGTCTAACAGAAGTATCCCCATTAGTAGGATCTCTTGATCCAATTAATTTTACTCATAAACTCATAGCAATTCCTCAAATCCATTTTTATGGCAATGATGATTCAATTATTCCAGAGTGGGTAAGCGAAGACTTTGTTCAAAAATCTAGTTCGAGTTGTGTAAAAAGAAAGCTTGTAGAAGGTGCAGATCATTCTGATGGGTGGCTAGAGTCCTGGGAAGAACTTTTAGAGCTTGAACCTAGTTGCTAGATTGATGAGGAAAACCAACCCTTCCTGCAAGGGGAAGCTTTAAGGCCGGAGTCCAAAAATCTAGGCCAAAACTAAGACCCAGTATATTTATCTCTATACCTTCATCGGCCCCAAGAGTTAACCCAAGAGCTCCTAATATAGAAAATTGAAATCCTGTACCTGAAGGAGAGCTTGCAAAAAAAGTGGTCGGACCTAAATAATCTTTACCAATAGCACTTGCGGGAAGTTCAGCTGTAAGCTCATCAGTATTTCTTATAATATAAGAGACAAAGGTATTTGAGTTTGGGCCAGGCCAAAGAATATATTTGTCTTTAAAAGGGTAGTTTTCAATAAGTTTTTCTATTTGAGAAATGGCCTTATCTGCTTTTTTCCCTCTTATCTCAAACATTAAAGTTGGCTGGCTATCGTACCATTTACGATCAGGAATATCTTGCATGACAGATAGAGAACTTCCATTTCTTCTTAAATTCCAAGAAATAACTTGGGCCACTGTATATTCTTTATCTTGAGTTCTTTTCCAAGATATCCATGGATGAACTCCAAAAATTCCCCTCCAGGAAAAGGCCCTAGCATAATAGATTTGTACAATAGACTCATTGAGTTCATCCACTTTTGGCGCAAGACCCGCACTTTCACGTGAAGCCTCTTTCCAGCTTTTAGAAGAACAAGAAAAAAGAAAAAAAAGAGAGATAAATAATAAAGGTTTCATAAATTAGTTCAGTGATTTAATTAAGTCTTCAGCACTTAGTCTAGCAGAGCTCCAAGCATTTTGAAAATTAAAGCCGCCAGTAATACCGTCAATATCAAGTATTTCTCCAGCAAAATAAAGACCTTTAATAAGTTTACTTTGAAAAGTTTTAAGA
>CAYGJN010000145.1:0-5204 GCA_964350135.1 uncultured Bacteriovoracaceae bacterium
TTGTAGTAATCTGTAGTTACTTTCAAAATTCAACGAATAATTTCCTTATGTTATGGGGCGGACGCCACCTCCACCATTGATAGTGGCGAACAGCTGGACGAACTCTGTTACTGTAAGTGTTCAAAAATACACAAGAAACAAAAGTTCGTTTAGCAACTCACCACTATGACCAGTACGGTTCAGTCGAACTTAAAAAAACACCTATAAATAATACATGATTAACAACACTTTCGTGACTCAGTGCTCAAGTCGCGGTATTGTCATGAAAACAATGAATTAAAAAACAATGGTTACACAAAAACCATTAACTAAATATACGGAGAATATTATGAAAAAATTGTTACTTGGATTATCTCTTTTAATTTCAGCTTCAGGTTTTGCATGCAACCAAGACAAAATTGAAATCCTCACGAATCAAATCATTGAACTAGAAAGTAACGTAGATGATTTACAGGGATTAACTAATCGTAAATCTTTAAACCAATTTTACGATCTTCGTAATGAAGTTCAAAGCTCTTATGTTGATATGATTGGCTGTTTTTCACGAAACAGCGCGAGCAGACAACGTTTTCTTGGTGTAAAAAGTATAATAGATTCGTCAATCGTTGATTTAGAAAACCTCTGGGGTAATCTACCTGAATAACTAGGAATGTGAGTAAGGACTGACCATAAGAGCTAGGAAAAGATAAAAATATTAGGCCATCAATGCGATGGCCTTTGTTTTGTCATTTTCTCAGTAAAGCTTGTTAATGAAGGTAAGCCTTTAATCTAAAACCAATATTGTTTTAAACAGTTACAGAGTTTTGAGTCCCCACAATGTGGGTCTTAATTAGGAAGGCAAAATAATGGGACTCCAAGAATAGAACATTAATACTCAACTTTGCGTTTTCTTTCAGATAGTATAGAAATATGAAATTCTCGATAATTATACCTACTTTTAATCGATGCCATCTTTTATGGAAAACGCTTCTTTCGCTAAAGAGTCAAACATTTTCAGATTTTGAAGTTCTAGTGATTGATGATGGCTCTACAGATAAAACAAAAGAGCTTGTTTCAGAGTTCTTAGTGGATAAAAGGTTTAAATATGTAACTAAGGAGAATGGTGGTGCTTCCTCTGCTCGAAACAGAGGATTAGATTTAGCCTCTGGTGACTTGATTACTTATATTGATAGTGATGAGGAAGTATTTCCAAATTATTTAGAAGTTATTGCAGAGTTTTTAGATCAAGACCAAACAGCAAAATTTGGTGTATCTAATTATAATAGAGTTTTAGAGCAATATGATAATTCTTTGCAAAGAGTTAAGAGAACATCCCATTCTAGTTCTCAAAAAGATACTATAATCTTTGATGATATTTTAAATTGGAAAGTAAAAACTTGTGGTACAGGGATATTTCATAGGTCAGGTATCGATGTTAGATGGGATGACTCGATTAAGCTTCTTGAAGATTTAGACTTTTTAATTTCTTTTGGAAAAAAATATCCAAATGGGTTTATACACATTCCTTATGCTCTTTTTGAGTATAGACAAAGGTATAATACCGATGGACAATGCTCACTGTCTAATTTTGGTGATTTTTCAAATGCATTTAAGGCCATTTATGATAAGCATTGCATTGATTTGAAATTATCGGAAGAAGCTTATTTAGGTAGATTTGAAAAGTATAGACAGCTTCAAAAGAAATACGATGATGGAGATGTTCCCTCAATGAAAGATTATATATTTCCTTAAAAGAATTCAGATAATTAAAACTTTTTCATCTATTATCGATTGGGCATTATATAAATTTATCTTGCACAAAAGAAAGTTGTTAGAATTGAGATAATTCAATACTTTAAGACTGGTGCGCGTGGCATCTTCCTTCCTCCACCATTCCAGATACCATACGCACCGGAGTCCTAAAGACTGCCAATTTTTTCTGAAAAGCATATAGGCATTTTAAGTCATTATTCTGAAACTATTTCTGCTGTTATTTCAGATAGTTTCAAGATTTAGGCTCCCCACAAAGTGGGTCTTAATCGGGTAGGCAGATAAACTGTTTTTGTCTTTACTGACCAGCTTCTTTATGTGAGGTTAACTCGAACAAATGGAGGGGAGTATGAAAAAGATCGTTCTTTTTTTGTTAATTCTAGCCAATAGCTTTTTTGCCAATGCAGGGGGGGCTATTAATGTCGCAATCACTTCCATTTATTGAAACAGATAGAGTCTGTCTCAGATTTTTAAATAAGAGTGAGGCAAACCTTGCGTTGGAGTATTTCAGCAAAAACAAAGATCATTTAAAAGAAACAATGCCTTCCTTTTCTCCATCTTTTTTTGAGCTTCCTTTTTGGGAAGATCGGTTAGAGAAAAATATAAATGAGTTTACTGAAGGAAAATCCTGTCGTTTTTTTATTACTAGTAAAAATGATGACAAGGTACTTGGGAGTGTGAACTTTACTGAGATTGTTCGTGGTGTCTATCAAGGTTGTTTTTTAGGGTACGGGATAGATAAAGATTTTCAAGGTAAAGGCATAATGACTGAATCGCTCAAGCCTGTAATTGAATATGTCTTTCAAAATTTAAATATCCATAAAATTTTAGCGAACTATATGCCGTGGAATAAATCCAGCGCCAGAATTTTGGAAAAACTAGGTTTTCACGAAGTAGGTCTCGCAAAAGAAGAACTATACCTTTCAGGAAAGTGGCAAGATCATATTGAGACACGTCTAATTAATCAGAACTGGAGAAATACGATTGAAGGCTGAAAATATATCAGTTCAATATTTAAAGACTGGAAGTTCACAAATTTGTGAAGAAGTACTTCGTTCTCTTCCTGATTGGTTTGGTATTGAAGAGTCCACTGTTGCATATATAGAAAAGTCTAAAAAGATTCCGATGGTAGTAGCTTATGAAGATGATCTTCCAGTGGGGTTCTTATCCCTCATAGATCATGGATCTTATACGTCAGAAGTTTATGTTATGGGAGTCATTCCAAAGTATCACAGGCATGGTATCGGCAAAATATTGCTTCTTGAAGCAGAAAAGCAACTTATTAGTACTGGTTTTGAGTTTTTACAAGTTAAGACTGTAAGTGCTGATAGGGAGTGTGAGTTTTATAGAAAAACAAGATTGTTTTATAAATCATTTGGGTTCAAGGAAGTTGAGGTTTTTCCTACTCTGTGGGATGAGTCCAACCCCTGTCAATTACTAATAAAGTCCCTTGCCCCAAAAGTTAGTGGGTTAAATCACATTACTTTGTCTGTTTCGGATTTAAATAAAAGTTTTTCTTTTTATCGAGATATACTTAAATTTACCCCAAAGTTTATAAATAAAAAAACAGCTTACTTCTCAGTGAATGGTCTATGGCTTGCATTAGAAGAAGATCAGGAAGTTAGAAATGGGCCGCTTCCAGAATATACTCATATAGCTTTTGATGTTTTAGACTCAAAGTTTTCTGCAATTGCGGATCGAATAATTAAATCAGGTGCAGAAATCTTTAAGGAGAATAAATCGGAGGGTAAATCGATATATTTCTTAGACCCAGACGGACATAAGTTAGAGTTACATTGTGGGACTTTAGAAGGTCGACTTATGGAATATAAGTCCAACCCAAAAGAAGGATACCACTTTTATGAATAGGCTTATTAATGATTACAAAATTCGTGATGCCTTTGAAAGTGAGGGAGTGAGCTTATCAAGGCTGGCACTGAGGTCAAAATCAATTTGGGGTTATGACGAAGCTTTTATTGAAGCATGTAAGCCTCACATTAAGGTCGACGAAGAGTATATTAAAAGTTGGCCAGTTGTTGTTATTGAAAAAAATAATGAGGTTTTAGGTTTTTACTCTTTAAAAGAAATTAGTAATGAGAAAAGATTGGATAACTTATGGATAGAGCCTGGTTATGTTCGTTCTGGGTTTGGAAGTGTTTTATTTGAAAATGCAGTTAAGCGAGCTAAAGAATTAAATTGGACTTATTTCAGATTAGCAGGAGAGCCTGGTGCTATTCCATTTTATGAAAAGATGGGGGCAAAACTTATTGGCAAAGTTCAGTCAAGATTAAGAGAAGACTTATTTTTACCACATATGGAAATAAGGTTTGAAAATGTATAGGCGTATTAATGTTGTGGGAACTAGCGGAAGCGGCAAGTCTACTGTTGGGAGAAAGTTATCTGAAAAACTTTCTATTCCTTACATTGAAATGGATAAAGTTTTTTGGGGGCCTGATTGGTATTGGCCACCTGATGAGGAGTTTTTTAGCAACTTGAAAAAAGAAATAGCTGGTGATGAGTGGTTACTAGACGGTAACTATACTAGAACTATTCCTATTAAGTGGGAAAGAGTTCAGATGGTTGTGTGGATTGACCTTCCCTTTTGGGCAACTCTTTATCAGGCAATTACAAGAGCAGTTAAAAGGTCTGTTTTGGGAGAAGAACTTTGGGAGAAGAACTTTGGGAAGGAACAGGAAATAAAGAATCATTTAAGAGGAGTTTCTTTAGTAAAGACTCTATTATACTTTGGACTATAAAGACTTATAAAGTAATGAAACATAGATATGAGTCCCTTATTAATAATGAGGAGCATTCTCATATTAAGTTTGTTCGTCTTCAATCTCATAAAGAGGTGGAAAACTTCATTAGGAGTCTTAAATGATAAAATATATATCAAGCTTAGAAAACATTAAGCCTGAACAATTAAAAGGCTTTTTTGTTGGGTGGCCAAACCCTCCATCAGAAGAAACTTTTATGAGAATTTTGAAAGGCAGCTACCGAATAGTTCTTGCTGTTGAAAATGATAAAGTAATTGGCTTCATTAATGCAGTCTCTGATGGTGTTTTAAGCGCCTATATACCTTTATTAGAAGTATTACCTGAATATAAATCAAGGGGAATTGGTAAAGAGCTAGTCTCTAAGATGAAAGAAGAATTGAGTCACCTATATATGATTGACCTTTTATGTGATGAGGAACTTATTCCTTATTATGAGAAGCAGGGCATGAGTAAGGCAACTGGCGCATTAATAAGAAATTACGATAAGCAAAGTGGATGTGGAATATGAATAAGCGCAAAGACCTGCACTTTAAATTAAATTCCAAAATATCCTCCTTAAGCAATAAAGAAGTTGATAGTCTACTAGCTAAAAATAAAGTGAGTGAGGGATGGGGGAGTAACCATAAGGAAATTTACTTCTTCCAAAAATAGCAAATAAAAACCTTAAGTCTATTTAAA
>CAYGJN010000146.1:0-5184 GCA_964350135.1 uncultured Bacteriovoracaceae bacterium
CTGTATTTTGCTTTAGTTTTGAATACTGAACAGGTGAAATTCTTGTAGGGATTGTTGTTTTTCCTAGCTTTGGGTCTGTTCCCGAAAATTGTCCGGGATTAACTCTTACAGAGCCGGAAGTTTGTAAAAAATTTCCAAGGTTATTACCTGCTCTCTCTGCTGAATTATTGATTTGTCTAAAAGCAACTTGTCCTTCGAATGTAAGTACGGCTGATTTTTTAGAATCAGGATTATAGCTCATTTGAAAATCTGTACCACGAACACCCATGGCAGCAGTTGGTGTTTTTACATATAATTTGTCTTTATCTTTTGATCCATCTTTTTCAACCTGAGATCGTATTTTTCCTTTAAGTAATGTGATCAATCCTGCTTTACCTTCTTTAAATGCAGTTACCTGAACATTGCTATTTGGACCAACTGTCATTTTAGATTTATCAATAAACTCAAGTTTGGCGATACTTCTTTTTTGAGTCTCAATAGAATGTCCCTCTTCAATTTTTTGGCCCTTTATGGCGGCAGCCCCATTAATTTTTACATCGCCCCTTACGAAAGTTAGAGTTGCGACATTTGCAAAAGATTGGTGAGCAAAAAGAGCTAAGATAAGAATACGAACCATGAATACCATCCTTAGTTATTCTACATTGAAAGTTTAGAATTTAGAGGGGGTGTTTGACAAGCGGAGTGTTAAATTTCCATCGTTGACCGAGGCGAAAGGTAGGGTATTCGCGTTTCCGCGAACACCCTTATTGGCTATAAATTTGAGCTAACGAATTCCCAGTTTACAAGGCTCCAAAAAGCATTGATATAATTTGGTCGAGCATTTCTGTAGTCTATATAATAAGCATGTTCCCATACATCTATAGTCATTAATGCTGTAAGACCATCAGTCATTGGAGTAGCTGCATCATCTGTGTTTACAATTGAAAGGTCACCGCCAGAGTTTTTAACAAGCCATGTCCAGCCTGAACCAAAATTTGTAGCAGCGCTATTAGTGAACTCTTCTTTGAATTTATCAAATGAGCCCCATTTAGTATTTATGGCATCTGCAATTGCGCCAGTAGGGTTACCACCACCTTTTGGTGATAAACAGTTCCAGTAAAAGCTATGGTTCCAAACTTGTGCAGCATTATTAAAAATACCACCTTTAGATTTTTTGATGATGTCCTCTAGAGACATATCAGCAAATTCAGTACCTTCTATGCCGGCATTTAATTTTGTTACATAAGCATTATGGTGTTTGCCATAATGAAATTCTAAAGTTTCTTTTGAGATATGCGGTGCAAGTGCATCCATAGCATATGGAAGATCTGGTAATTGATGAGTCATAGTAATTCTCCTTAAATATAAATCTAGATAAATTATTAACACACACTCAATCAATCCTCAATTAGTGGCATATATTGTAGAGCTATATATAAGGAATGAGATTGTTACTTATATTCCCTTTTGTGGCGGCGTGCATATAGAACTTTCTCTTGCTTCCTGAGGTTCTTTTTCTCACAATGGTTAGAATCTTTTAGCTCAAAGGCTTGTGATGAACACAACTAAATTGGTCCTTGTTCTTTTATTCCTCTCTCAAAGTGCACTTAGTTTTCATGGTAGAGTCAAGTTTATCAAAGGTAAGGCCATGAGAGTACGCGACCAAAAAACAGTAGTGTTAAAAAAGGGAAGCGACATTAGAGAGGGAGATCAAGTTACCCTAGGTGGCAAGCGAGATCTTTTATTAATTGGTTTTGGTAATGATTATAGATCCACGATGAAAATAACTGATGACTCTGTTATTAAGTTCCCTAAAACGAAAGGGAAGAAAACCGATATCTTTATGCAAGTTGGAAATATCGTTGTTGATTATCTTGATGGCCCCAAAAAGCCTCTTGAAGTTAATACACCAACTGCTTCCATGGGAGTTCGTGGAACTCGGTTTTTTGTTTCAGAAGATAGAAAAGGTAATTTTGTACTAGCAGTTGAAAGAGGAAAAGTATCCGTTCGTTCTAAAAGACAAAATAGAAAAGCTGTCTTGATTAGAAAAAATGGTGCTGCAACAATTAGTGCGAAAGGTGCAGTTGCTCGTGCGGCTACAAAAAAAATAACCCAACGAGTGAACTGGAATATGGATCCAGATAAACAAGTTATTAGACAAGATAGTGGAATAAGAAACGCCATTAAAAAAGATATTATTAAGGGACGTAAGCAGGCTGGACCCGGTGGGGCTAGCTCTATTAAGCCTCAAGGTAGTAATGACTCAAGTGGAAATAAAATTAAGAAAAATAAAAAGAGTTGGAAGAGGTTAAAGAAGAAGCTTCCTAAAAAGAAGCTTCCTCCACCACCACCACCTCAAAATTAGGAGGATACGATGAAGAAACTACTCTTACTAACAGTGCTATTGGGACTTTATGCTTGTGGATCAAGTGATAAAAAACCTGAGCCTAGAGTTTTCAAGAAAAACTACGATGTTGTTGATGCTCAGTATGGAATTATTCCTAACTGGATCAACGAGCCTCAAAGCTGGGCCAAGGACAATGATAAGGAAGCCAAAGAGTATCGTTACTTTGTATACGACACTGAGCCTAAAAATTCTCGCTCAATTGCATGTAAAATTGCAAAGGCAAATGCTTCGGCAAGTATTGCAACTGAAATCTCTCAATTTATTAAGCAGTCACTTGGTTCATCTAAGCAAGGTGACCCAACTGATATGGATGAAAAGCTTGATGAGTATGTAGAGACAACTCTTGCACAAGAAGTTCAAAGCTTTGTTGTAGGTGCTAGAATTCATAGAACTTATTGGGAGCAAAGAGATTATAAACAAGACTTAGGTGCAGACAAAAACTTTAAAGGCTACACTTGTGCAGCTCTTGTGAAAATTAGCAGACAAAATCTTGAAAGAGCAGTTAGACGTGCTCAGAAAAAGATCGAAGGTGTTGCCAATCCAGAAGTTAAACAAAATGTTCGTAACGCACTTAAAGATGCTGCGGATAATTTTACCAAAATAGACTCTTAACAATTAAGGCCTTTCGGGGCCTTTTACCTTTGAGGTGTTAGGAGGAATTTATGAAAGCAATAGTTTTACTTATTATATTATCAGTCTCTGCAGCTTTTTCTCAGGATAAGCCTAAGTGGATTAATGAGCCGGATAAGGTCTGTAAAAGCAGTGAAATCTGTGTCATTGGAGAAGGTGCTGGGTTTCAGACAGCTTCAGCAAATGCTCGTAATGAAATGGCAAAGGTTTTTAAAACCAAGGTTGTTTCAACATTCAGAGTAACGACTAGTACTGATAATAAATCCTTTAATGAAAATGTTTTAGACGATATTCAAGAGACGACAGACCAAGTGCTTGAAGGTGTAGAAGTCGTTAAAAGACATGAAACAACTGATACGATTTATGTGTTTGCTAGCTTGGACAAGAACAAAGCATCTAAGCGGATTCGTAATGCGATTAATGATATAGATGAAAAGATGGAAGTTTATTATGAAGATAAAAAACGCTCATCTGTTTTTAAATTGAAGAGACTTTTTAATCAACGTGAAACTCATAATCTTCGTTATGAATTCTTAAAAGGGAACAGAGTTCCTGAGAAAATTAGCTTTAAGCAAATTGTTGAAAAACAAAAAGCTATGTCTCAGGGTGTGCTTGTTTCAGTTGATATAAAAGAAAGAAGACCTCGGTTTGTACAACCTCTTCTCGTTAAGTCTCTTGGAGAAGTAGGATTTCGTGTTGTTCCCAGTGGTGGGACTCACAGTATCTCTGGTGAATATGTTTCAGAAAAACAGCATCTGAAAGTGGACGGTTTTGAAAAATACAAATTCGTCTTAAACCTTTATGCAAATAATAAAGATGGACATAAGACGGGAGCACTTACTTTTGATGTGCAAACAACAGGCAGAGATTTTTCACAAGCTTATAATAAAGCTTTAGACTTGGTTAAAAATCATATTACAGAAAATATAGATGAATTAAATATTCAATAGAGGAGTGATCGTGAAACTTACAGCAGTATTAATACTTATGAGTTTATTTTTAAGTTCATGTGGTGGATTTAAAGCAAAGCGGGTTGACCGTGAAGAAAGTGATGAAGAGGCAATGGAGATCACTGACAAATGGGTTATGAAGGATACTGAGATCTCTGTTGGTAAGATCTTAGAGCAAATTCAAAAACACAGAGGTTTTCAAAGATATCTTCAAAGACTTGGTCGTGAGCCGAAACTTTTTGTGGCCGATGTACAAAATAGAACAAGTGAGCCTTATTTTCCTATTGATGATATGAATGATGAGCTTTTAAATGAGTTTAGTGCAGCTGGAGATTATGTATTAATTGATGCAGCAGCGAGAGATCGTATTTTAAAAGAGATTCAATATCAAAATGATGGAATGGTTTCACCAAACGAAGCAAAAAGTATTGGTAAGCAAGCAGGTGCAGATCTTTTAATTTTTGGTGCTGTTCGTATGGATCCAAAAACTCGTGATGGTAAGACCATCAAGGAGTACTCTGTTAATATTCGTATGACTGATATTGAAAGAGGAATAGAGGTTCTTCGTACAAGAGTTAAGATGAACAAATTTTCTGATCAGAGCTCATGGGGTTGGTAATAAACTTTAATGAGTTATAAATCGTTTTTTCAAATATTTTTATTCTCAATATTACTGGTGGGGTGTTCCTCCACCAGTAAAAAAACTTTAAACAATTACTCTAGTTATTTACAGGACCAAGAATACAATAAGGCCTTGGAGCTGGTCATAAGCAAGGATTTTTATAAAGACAAAGAGTCTGAGCTTTTAAAATTAGTTGAGATAGGTACTGTTCATCATCTTGAGGGAAATTATTATCAATCATTGAAGTTTTTTGATAAGGCTAAGGATTTAAGCGATAAGCTTTTTACTCAAAGTGTTTCTAAGAAAATAACTAAAACCATTGCAAATGATAATACTGATAATTATTACGGAGAAATCTATGAGAGATCACTTATTCGGTTTTATCCTTCTTTAAATCATTACCTTATTTATCAACAAGGCTTTTATGAAGCTTATAGCGTTGGAGATGGAGATGAGAAAAAAGATTTTCCTAAAGAAACTCTTGATAGAAAAAAAACGAGGCTTCATCGTGACGCCGCAAGAGCTATGATTGTTGAATGGAACTCTAGAATAGATAGTTGGCGGGCAAAAAGAGCGGGAGATACGGTTTTTAAAGA
>CAYGJN010000147.1:0-5041 GCA_964350135.1 uncultured Bacteriovoracaceae bacterium
ATCAAATATATTAAATTCCAAGTAGACTTTATAAAGATTTGATCATAATATTTTTTATCACGTCATTTACAAGAAGAGGATTTTAGAGTTTTTGCTATGGTTTCAAAAAAACTTTTTGTTAGCGAATTGATCTCCGTTAAAACTTTAATTTGAAATGACTCTTTTGGACATAAGATATAGTAAGACCTTTCTTCATTTTTTGTCCCTTCGATATTTACATAGCGAAAACCAGCGGAAACGATTTTGTCTCTTGTTTTGTTCAGAAAAGATTCAAAATCAAGAAAGTTAAGAATTTTCAATTTTCTTTTTTTCGCCCAACTTTTTCTTCCAGATTTGTACTTTTCATAGTTATTCCTTAAAAGCTTTGGATCTAAATCTAACTTTTGAAGGCCCGTTGGAGTTATTGAGATTGATGTTTTTTTATTATTTTTTTCCTTTCTTATTAAAACAAAAGGTAAACCTAAGAAGTCTTGATAGAGCTTGAAGTTTCTAGGCGTCGAAAGTTCTAATTTCCCTGCCTGACCTTTGAACTCATGTCCTTAGGCTAAACTAGAAATAAAAAAACATATAGCAAATCTGCCAAATTTTATCATCTATAAATTATACTAAAAAATCCATGAAACTCAAGGTAAATAACTGAAATTACGAGTATCACATTTCTCTCAGAAAACCCGAGAAGTATCATGGGTTATCATGTAGTTAGCGACTTTATAAAAAGGTGGAAATATTCGGTTCAGTAAGTTTAGTCAACTTGTTTTTTTATTACTTACAGTACTCACATCAAGAGTTCTTGCTGCGGAATATTCTTTACCAAAACCGAACTTCTCTAAACTATCAAAAATTCAAAAAGTTCAAATAATCCAAGCTTTAAAAGAATTTCATCATAGCACTTCCATTATTTACAGAAGAACATACGCTCAGAATCATTTTATTGACTTTATACAAGACCTGTATCTTATTCAAAGCGCCTACGCATCAGATGGTCAAACCAATTGTCTTTATGGTGGCTGGGGAAGTAACTTAGCAAGTAATGGTTACTGTATGCGTCCGATGAATAACCCCAATTCTTCATACGATAAAGGAATCTGTGCTGATGGCCAGCTACACTGTAATCCTGCTTTATTTGGAAAAAATCTATGTGTTGACTTCAGTTCAAAATCAGCTCGAGTAAGAGCCTATAGTAATTGTAATCAAAAGTTCAAAAATCAAGGAAGAAACATCGAAGATATAATCCAAGAGATGACAGATCATGAGTTCTATAAAGCTGTAGGGACTGTTGAGAATGTATGTCGAAATAATGACCTCAAGCAGTCTAAAACAGCTATGTGCAGGTCCATCCTAAAAAAATTTGAATCCTACGTCCCTAGTTCTAGACCAAAGAGCCAAGCGAAGGCACTTGATGCATTAAAATCTACTAGCGCTGATGAACTTACAAATGCTCTTGAAGACGTACTAAATGAACTTGAGCAAGATAAAGCTCAGCTCGACAGTAAGTGCTCTGACCAGCCAATTCCACCAGAGAATGAAGCATTTTGTACAAATGTTGCAAGAAGAATAATAGAAGCCGAAAAACTTGCTGAAACAGTCGCAGATAAGATTGAAGTTATTATTACTAATGATAATGTAAACTGTGGTGGATTAAGATCCAATCCAAGCGAAGGTCAACCAGGCGACTTAAGTAGAGATGTCAACAATGCTCTAGTTGCACAATGTACACAAGAGGATATAGACGCTAGAAATCAATCTTGTGGTCAAGAGATTGCGTGCAGTATAACATCAACTTTAATGGGTCCAGTGCTCGCGGGATACCTTTCTCTAACAGGAGGAAGTAGCAATGCTGGTAAGCGTCAATGCTTGTCCTCTGAAAATGATTGCCTAACAAATGTTCTCACTTCACTTGTAGATTATTTAATCTCCTCAGTAAAAGCTGTTTGGAGCTTATTAGGAATGGGTGTTGACTGGGTTACAGAAAAGGGTAAGGACTTTTGGGGTTGGGTCACAAATGCAGAAGATGAAACTTCAAAAACACAAGAAGCAATCCAAAACTTAAGTGATAGAGATATCAAAGAAATAGAAGAAGATTCTGAAGGATGGTTTAAAAAAACGCTTACTGGAATAACATCCATGCTCAATGAGTGGATTAAAACAGAAGTCTTTTGTGAAAAATGGTCAGGAGCGCCAAACTTTAGTACATGCCAACAACCAATGAAAGGCTGGGATTGTCTTGGTTGTGGGACAATGATAAATGGCATGTGCCGTATGGCAGGCCCTGCTATTGGGCTAATAGCAGAAACCGTTCTTACAGGAGGGGCTCTTGCAGTAATCTCTAAAGGGGCAAAAGGTGTAAAGGCTGGTATTGCAGCTATGAAGTCCTCACCAAAGTATATGGCAACAATAAAAAGGGTACAAAATACAGGTTTCGCACAAAAACTCAACAAAGCAAAAGAAGCAGTTATTACCTCCTCTAGGCTTCCGAAGGGACAGCCATTAAAGTACACAAAAGAACTTCTTGCAAAGGTTGCCCAGCTATCTAAGGATAGATTTTCTAAAATAAAGAATTCGGGTGTAGTAACCAAAGCAAAAGAGATATTAAAGAAACTTTCAGAAACCAAATTAGCGAAGGCTGTAAAAAAGGTTGATGAAGTTGACTCTAAAGCATTAAAGGCCGGCTATGAAAGCGTAGATAAAACACTTGATAAAGCAGGAAATGTAATATCTAAAACTTCAAAAGCGAGTAAACTTGATTCAGGAACAGAGCAAGGGTTGACTCTAACGACTACAAGTAAAAAAGACCATGCTAATACAGGCTCAGGTAATGCTTTGAATACAGGAAAAAAGAGAGAGACTTCAAATAATAACAATACGAATGCATCCTCTACAAATAAGGTATCTAGCAATAATCAAACATCAACGCTAAAAAGAAGGGATATTGAGAATACTCTTAAAATATCAGATGACCTCCCATCAAATATTGCCAAGTTTAGATCAGACTTACACTCTGGAAGTTTAACTGGAGATAATCGATTTGTTTCATATATAGATCCGATATCCGGAAAAAGATTAGCTGGAATAATCGAACCAATAGATATCAGTAAACTCCAAAAAACAGGAGGGAAAGTTGAGATTACTAAAATCTCATCAAGTGGAGCTACACAAAAAGTGAATCTCAACCTAGATGATCTAAAGGATGTTAGATTCTCTAATACAGCCCTTGCTGAAAAGACCAATTACCTAAATCATACTCGTCGATCAGGAGCAATAGATACCGATATTGCGCAAGATCTTCTTCGAGAGCTTGAACTCTCACCTGCTAAAGTATTCAAGAGTGAATCAGGAGCAAATGTTACACTCAGTAAACCATTTCAAGATAGTGGTGGAAGGGTATTCGTCGTTGCAGAGATTACTGAAAATGGAAAAACGTTTTACCAGACTATGTACAGATCAAATTCCCAATCTGTTTTCAGAGTGATGCCTGCAAGAAATAAAGGGGTTAACGGATACCCTGGTTATGACAAAGGTCCAGGAGAAGAGCTATTGACTGTTTCTCCGGAGTTTCAAAAGGAAATAACTCAAGTTGTAGGAAGACAAAGAAACCTAAAAACAAGAGATCCTGAAGAACTCGATGGTGTATTACAAGTTAACAGGGGTTGGGATGACTACGAAGAGTATTTAAATTCAGCTGACTATATTAGAAAACCTCAAGGCAAGACTATCGAATTACTTCAAGAATCAAGTCGGCCTTTAAATGATATGGCGGGAAGAAGTTTTTCAAGACCTGAAGATTTAATAATCAAGGATAAAGCTTTAAAACCCAACTATTCACAACCAAGAACTAGTTATTCTTTTGAATCTCCCGTTTACGGAAAAGTTGAAGCGAAAGTTTATCGATCAAATGACGGTAGTGTTGAGTACACACTCCTTAAAGATGAAAAAAATAGAGTTTGGTTTGGAGACATTGCAAACACCTCAAAATCCAACAACTCAAGAGGCCTTAGAAGTGGTAATATTTCAGAAGACTTGTCTCATCCACTTTGGGAATATCATTACTATGATAATGCCGGCAATGTTAAATATAGCCAGATACCTGGAGCGTCTAGGTACGCAGGGCAAAACCATCCAACACATTCTAGCTATTCTGACATGTGGAGGTATATTAAAGAAATACCCGAAATACAGCGTTGGTATAAAGAAAACAATATCCCCATACCGAAATGAGATATTATGAAAGAGAAAGTTAAAAAAATTATTGAGAATCACTACCTTGACCCAACTGAGATTGACTCCGTTTTTTTTGAGCTGTGTTCATTTATAGGAGCCATAAATAATCTTGGAGAGATTGAGTTAACTAATGATAAATTGCTCAAAAAGCTAACTATATATGATCGAGCGCTTGAAAACCTTGAATCAAGATCTCAAAAACTAAATATTGCTTTTCTAACTTCTCAAATAAAAAAATACCGCTCCTTAATTTCGACTCTGATAAAAGAAGTTATTTAAACTCTGCTAAAATAAGAAAGTATTACAGCTCCATGAAATGAGAATTTTTAACTCTGACGGAGATCATTTTGTAAACGCAAATCGTGACTACTGAAGATCAGATCAAAAAATTTCAGTTTAGCCCATCTGTTCCACTTGAATGACACTTCTAGAGTTAAGCCACTTCGTTATTTTGAACATCTACGCTCATTTTTATTTTTAAATTGAATACTTGCTCAATGTATTTAACAAGATTGTCAGTGCTCCATTTGCGACGTTTGTTTACAAAATCTGATACATAAGAAATAGAGATTTCAGCCTTTTCAGCAAAAGCTTGAAGCCCCATAGACTTAGTAGATTCTATCAAAGCGTCTTCTAAAGATAAGCCCTCATTGTTAATTAAATTTGTAATATAAGCTTGAGCGAAGCCAATATCTTCAAATTCTTGAGCTACTAATTCATCAAAGTCTTTATGTCTATTTGCCATAATTCCTCCAATACTCCTTTGCTTTATCAATGTCACGACTTTGAGTTTTCTTGTCACCACCAACTAAAAGAATAATGA
>CAYGJN010000148.1:0-5038 GCA_964350135.1 uncultured Bacteriovoracaceae bacterium
GCACCTCGATGTCGGCTCATCACATCCTGGGGCTGGAGCAGGTCCCAAGGGTTCGACTGTTCGTCGATTAAAGTGGTACGCGAGCTGGGTTCAGAACGTCGTGAGACAGTTCGGTCTCTATCCTCCGTGGGCGCAAGAAATTTGAGAGGGTCTGTCCTTAGTACGAGAGGACCGGGATGGACAAACCTATGGTGTACCGGTTATGGCGCCAGCTGTACTGCCGGGTAGCTAAGTTTGGAAAGGATAACCACTGAAAGCATCTAAGTGGGAAGCCTGCCTCAAGATAAGATTTCTATTAAGGTTGCTTGTAGACTACGAGCTTGATAGGCAGGATGTGTAAGTTCAGTAATGGATTGAGCTGACCTGTACTAAATGACCGTTTTGCTTTTTTTTCCAACCCATTTTTTCTTATTAATTCTTTATGGCAAGTTCTTACTTCTTTTAAATAGGTTTATTTTACAAACCTATTTAAGAAGCGTTTTCTATCTGATATTGAATATCGAACTGAGTGCGTCTATAGCGGAGGGGAAACACCCGATCCCATCCCGAACTCGGAAGTTAAGCCCTCCAGCGGCGAAGATAGTGCCAGGGGAACTTGGTGTGAAATTAGCTCGATGCACTCTTATTTAAAACCTCATCTTCGGATGGGGTTTTTTTTTGTCTTTTTTACAATTGTATGGCGCGTTGTTCTAGTCTTTGATAGAAACCCTCTACTCTTTTTTATAAAAATACCCCCCCCCTCACAGGAGTAGGAAATGAAAAATTTAATTGTACTAGGAGCTTTAATGCTATCGAGTTCAGTATTTGCCACAATTGGTGGTGATATTGAATGTCTTTCAGATAGTAAATTATCTCACTTTAAAATCAGAGTGAATAAGAGTAATCAGGTTATGAGTATGAGCTATAGAATAATGGCTGCTCGTATGAAAACTCAAACAATTCCAAATGCAACAGGTAAGGAAACTCTTCACCTTTGTGGAATTAATAACCGTGGTGCTATTAATCAAAATTTTAAAATTGAAAACTGTATGAACTATGTGGATCTTAAAGAGGGGAAAATGGCCCTTTCATTTAAAGATACTTATAACGTAGTTAATGATGCCAAGAAAAATGCAACTGTTTTTCACCTTTATACTGAAGAGCCAATTAAGTGGGGCGGAACTTTTAAGGTAAATATGGTCGAGTATGTAAACTCTGCTGGATACAATATCCGTAATGATTTTACGAATCTTAATTGTAGAGCAACTGAATTTTTTAAGCCAAAAGTTCAGTGGTAAGAAATAATTTAAAAAATAAAAGGAATATAGAAATGAAAACAATTGTTAAAGCATTAGCAATACTCTCACTTGCTGCAACAGCCTTTGCGGCCCCAAGAGTAAGTATTTTAAAATCAGGAAATGACTCATTATTAAGTGTAACGGGTTTAAGAGGAGCTTCCACTGTAAAAGTAGTTGTCTTAAATTCTTCAGAAACTGCAATTTTATCAACACCTTTACATCAAACAACTGGTAATAGTTCCCTAAGTGTAAAGCTTAGCAAAAATACTGCTTGTTCAAGTATGATTGGTGTTAAAGTAAACAATGACAGAGTTTATCTTGCATCTGCAAGAACTGCTTTAAGTGGTCGTTGTGATGGAAAAGTTGCATCAACTCCTTTGTCAGTTAATTACAAAAGCTTTAGTGGGAATCCAGTTGTTCAAATTAATGGAATTCCTTTCGGAGCTGCGCCAACTTTAAAGGCGTATATTGCGAAGAATGCTTATGAAGTAGGGACTTATATTGGTGGAAAAACTCTTACAAGTCGATTAAATACTTATGCTCTTCCTAAGGATTTAGACTGTGATGACACTTTGAGAATCACTTTAAACAATCGTCCAGTTTCAATTGAAAAAGTTAAAAATGCGACGAGAAATATTTGTAGAAAGGCAATTGCTGAAAAAGGTCTATACTCTTTAACAGGAAGAATTTCACTAAAAGATCAAAAATGTGGGAATCACTCTTTCCTAGAGCTTAGAACAGATCACCTTTTTAGCCTTAGTAAAGTTTATATGAAAATTTACCCAGGTAATTGTAGTAAAATTTATTCTGAGTTTGATTATCAAAACGGTCTTAGTCTAGCTAAAAATAAGTTAACTTATTTAGAGCTTAGCCAGGAAGCTATCGAAAAACTTGAAGTTTGTGGTGGTGGGCTTGAGATTGCTCTTGAGAATGCAAGTTCTATAACTGTTGAGGAGCTTAATCTTCCTTCGATCGGTTTTTTCTGTAATTAATTCTTTATCACGAATATATAGTTCGAAGGCCCATATTAATATGGGCCTTTTTTTATATAAGGCTCATCTGACCCTTAAGAGCTCCTTCATAAGATCCTGATCCCCAATAAATAATCCTTTTATTTTTTGTAAGTCCGGTTCTTTTTTCTTTTAGTATATCAGCTAGAAAGCTTTCCGCTTGTTTGAAAAAAGAGTTTAAAATTTTCTCTTCACTATCAGTAAGCCATACTTTTT
The DNA here is from genome assembly GCA_964350135.1 of uncultured Bacteriovoracaceae bacterium. Lineage (GTDB taxonomy): Bacteria > Bdellovibrionota > Bacteriovoracia > Bacteriovoracales > Bacteriovoracaceae > CAYGJN01. Next base: position 2,504 of record CAYGJN010000148.1, read on the forward strand.
TTAAGGAAAGCTTTACGGCTTCTTCTTTAGATCCATACATTTCTTCAATAAGAGAGCTCATGAGATCTTTTACTTCACAACAGATTTCGGAGACTTTTTGTGAATTATCTTTTTTCTTAATGAGATGAAAATATTCGTTTTCATATCTAATAAAATTAAGTTCTTTTAAAACTTCAGTAAGGTTTAAAACTGTTCTATGACTAAGTCCTAAATCATTAGAGAGCTCTATTAACCCTTTTGGTTTTTGCGAAAGTGATTCAAGGGCCATTCTGGTTATAAGGTTCATAATTTTACTCCTGAGTTATAATTATTTTCAATTAGATGACAAAGGCTTATCTTTCTTTCCATTCCTTGAATCAAACTATTAGTCCCCTTTTCACTCAAAAGTGATAAAAGATTATTCAAAACACCATGGGCCTTATGATGATGAGGTTCTTTCGTTCTCTTTATGATGGCATCACTTATAAGTTCATATTCATTAAGTTTCATAGGGTATCCATTCATTAGTCTAAAAAATCTTGTAGGGTGAATACCAGTTATCTCCTTAGACTCTTTTAGGGTTGGTCTTTTATAGACCTCTTGAAATTGCTCTAAAATTTTTTTCTGCATCTGCATAAAGTCCTCCTTTTTAGAGTTGTTTAAAGCAAGCAAGGTGCCAATTGAGATTACGTAATTTCAACTGCTTGAGATACTGAAAGGTGCGGATTTCGAAACAATGTGGTTGATATCCGAGCGTTTTAATGGGATAGTTCATTGCATGAAAATTCTAATTCTTGAAGATGATTTTTATACGGCCAATGAGCTAAAGAGATTACTCTCTCCTTACGGAAGCTGCTTTGTTGCAAAAAATCTGGAAGAACTTGTTTTAATACTAAAAGATCATCAGTTTGATATGGCAACCATTGATTTAAGTCTTGAGGGAAGCCTTGGTGGTCTTAAAGCATTAAAACTTTTACCAAAGACATATTGTTTTATCTTAAGTTCACATAATGATGAGAGTCTAATTGAAAAATCCTATGATCTGGGGTGCAAACATTATCTTGATAAAATTAAATTTCAAGAGAATCTTCCTTCTTATATTGAATGCTATATTAATGATCAAAATCAAGGAGTGCTTGATTCATTTTTTGAAAATACCTTTATTACTAAATCGCAGGCGCTAAAAAAAGAAATCAAAGGGCTTTTTGACTTGTTCAAGTCAGACAGACCTTTTTTGATTACTGGACCTACAGGAGTTGGGAAAACAATTTTAGCACAATGGGTTCATGAGATATCAAGAGCAGATCATAAACTAGTGGAAGTCAATTTTTCTGAGTTATCAAAAGGAGTTGTTGAGTCTGAACTTTTTGGTCATAGAAGAGGTGCCTTTACTGATGCTAAAGAGAAAAAAGTTGGACTCTTAGAAATGGCTAATGAGGGGACACTTTTTATGGATGAGATTGGTACAATCTCAATAGACCTCCAGAAAAAATTACTAAAAATTATTGAAGAAAAGAAATACACACCTGTTGGTGGAGAGAAAAGGTTGAAAAGCAATTTTAGGCCCATAAGTGCCACCTGTGATGATCTTATAGATTTAATCGGAAAAGGTGAAATGAGAAAAGATTTCTATTATCGTCTAAATGGCTTCTCACTCTATATACCACCTTTAAAGGAGAGGAAAGAGGATATACCACTACTTTTAAATCACTTTAGGTCAAAACAATTTCGAAAATTTATTTTTGCACAAAATACTATTGATTGCTTAATGGAATATGAATGGCCTGGAAATGTGCGAGAGCTTTCAAATTTTGTTAAATCAATTGCTCGTGTACAAAAAGGAAAAGTTGAGATTGAGGATTTGCCTAAGTATATGATAAGAAAAAATGCAAATAATTTTAGTTATGAGTTTAGTACTAAACAAATACAGCTAATAAGAGAGAATGGACTTAGAAGTTTTGTAAAAGAATTAGAAAAAGAAGCAGTCAAAGATGCACTAGAATATTATCAAGGTAATAAGAAAAAAGCGATTGGTAGTCTTAGAATTTCAAACTCGGCTTTTTATAGAATACTAGAAGAAATAGGAATCCATGGAAATTAGTTCACAAGACAGGCATAACTTTAAGAATTTGATTGTTCGAATTCATAATATTTTTAGCTTTATTGAAAACGAAGATAATCAAAAACAAGCTCTAGTGGACATGGAAAAGAGTTTGAAAGATCTATGTGAACTTTGGGACTCAATAAGTAAGAAGTAAGCATAAAGAGCACGGCGTTAAAATAGAGTTTTTAGCTAAAATTCGGTAAACTGAGGTGCAAATTTACACACATAAGGCCTTAATTTATGGACGTTTGGCAATCAAGTATCCAATCAACTGATCAACAATTTAAAGACAATTTTTCCCATAATATGGAGCTTAAAAATCAACTTGAGAAAAAACTTGAGCACGTTTTTAAATCTGGTGGAGAGAAAAATATTCAAAGGGATAGATCCCGTGAAAAGTTCTTGGCCAGCGAAAGAATTGAAAAAATTATTGATCCAGGTTCGGCATTTTT
>CAYGJN010000149.1:0-5004 GCA_964350135.1 uncultured Bacteriovoracaceae bacterium
TCTTTAATACGACCCCAGTCATAACCAGCAGCCCAAAATTGCTTAATACTAAAATGAGGCTTTAGCTGTTTTGTCGAATAAGGATATCCACTTATAGATCTATAATAAGCTGTGAGGTTTTTAATTGTTGCACCGGCAGCAATAGATTCTTTTAAAGTAAAGCCCATATCTTTAATACGACCCCAGTCATAACCAGCAGCTCTAAATTGCCCAAGTGTAAAATGGGACTTAAGGTCTTTTATTTTAAACAGACCAGCATAGCTAAGGTCTTTAAGAGAAAAACCTTGCGACATTAAATCTTCAATACTGTACTTTTTTCTAATATCATTATGAAGATCTGAGATTTGAGTAATTTCTTTAACTGAAAAGCCTGTCTCTATTAGGTCATCTAGGGTCAGTGATAATCCGTTGTAAAAAGATTTTACACCATAGCCCATCTCTTTAAGTTCTTTAAAAGTACTTCCTTCAGCGTAGAAAATTTCAATTCCAAGCTGTTGTTGTCCAAGAACATTTTTTGAATAAGTTTCTCTAAGTTCATCTGATAGATGATCAAAGTTTCCACAAAAACCATTTTTAACTAATAATTTAAAAGCAGATATTTTAATTTCAGGTGTTATTTCTGTAACATCAGATTTTTGTGCGATTCTGGTAATATAGGATTGATAAGTGTTCTTAATTTCGTCTGTTTTCGAATAATCAAGGTAATTGGCGCCTATATGTGAAATACTTGCTACGTTAACGCCATAATAAGGGTCAATAGTGCAAGTACCAATACTGTATAGGTTAAAGATTGAGTTTGGAGTTAAAACATCCAGATAAGAAAAACTACTAAAAAGCTTAGATCTTATCTCATCATTTCTATCTACTTTATATTCTTCACATTCACCTGAATAAAGACCATCTTGGTAGATGTCAAAAGTCTTCTCGTCTATCTTTTCAACTTCAACACTATTTTTGTGAGCGGTAAAATGTCGTGGGCCACAACTCACAATATCTAGTGAGTCACCTGCAAAAATAATATTTTCGTTGGCCATGGTAAGAGAGCTTACAAGTAGTAAACTAGCTGGTAGTAGAGCGGTTTTCATAAATTTCTCCAAGTTTAGTCTATTATTGTTGTACGAGATTGCAGGATAGAGACAATAAAGGTCTGAAATTATTACAGTATAAAGAGCATTAAAGGACTGATTACAATTACTTACTTGTAGCAAGACATATATTGAGTATCCACCAAATCTTTAGTATTTTGTGGAATCTATATAAGGAGCCTCAGCTATGAAATTCACCTTGGCCATTTTAATCAGTTTCAATTTGTTTGCTTTTGTTTATCCAAAAGTTAAAACAACTCAATCTTTTGAGGTTAAATTCGGTGAGGTCATTCATGATCAATTTAAATGGATGGAAAATGAACATGATCCAACTCTTGGACAATGGATTTTTGAACAAAATAACCTCACTCAAAATTATCTTTCAGATGCGCTTTTAAGTGAGCTTCGATCTGAATTTGAAGAAATCTACTTTCCTAAAAATACGAGATCATCTTCTTTTAGATATATTGAGCAAGATGATTACTCCAAATTTAGAAAGCCTCAATTAGCAGAAAATGAAGAAGATAAAACAACCCAAGAAGAACTTAAACCTTATACAGCAATACAGCTTAGTGAAACAGGTTCTGACTTAAAAAGACTTGAAATCTATAAAACTAGAAAATTGAATATATTAGAAAATGGAGAAATGAAGGAAGTTATCAGCCGGGAACTTGTTGAAGTTTTGAAAATAAAGTTTGGAGAAATTATTGAGTGGGTATCAGATGATACATTTATTTACTCCACAGATCTTGATGAAAGACTTGGTGGAACCCATCCTGTTATTTTGCAGCATAAAATTGGAACGGCCCAAAGTGATGATATTGTTATCTATAGATCACTTTATCCAGACAAATTTCCTGATTTGAAAAAATATGGACAGCAATATTATATTCTTCAAGAATTGGACCGTCAGTCTGAGCTTCAGGATTTATATGAATTTGATATGAAGACTAAAGAGCTTACAAATCCGCATAGATTAAGTGGAGAGATTATAAATACCCACTACAATGACAAAACAAAAAAACTTACGTCATATTTAATTGATCGTACTCAGAAATCAAACGGCGTGTTTTATGTTTATGACTATAGCACTAGAGCTAAAACAATACTTTTAGAAGAGCAGAGCTTCTCTCTTGATACAGCTTTCTTTTATAAAGGTCATTATTTCATTGTGGGAATTGATCATGCAGCACATGTCCTTTATAAATTGAACCCACAATCAAATGAGCTTGTTCAAATTGATCTTCCTTATCTTGGATCCGTGAATATTAATTCAGCAAAAGATGAAGATGGTAAGAGTTTTCTGTCTGTTGGTATAAGCACTTATATGCACCCTAATACGCTTGCTTATCGTTATGATTTTAAAACAAATTCTCTTTTGCAAAATTGGAGAATAGATCAAAATGAAGATCAATTGGAAGTTGATGCTAAGAGATTATTCTATACAGGGCATGACGGAAAAAAAATTGCAATGTGGGCCATCTACAAAAAAGGTCTTAGCTTAGATACTCCAAGGCCTCTTTATTTATATGGATATGGTGGGTTTAGAATTAATCTTCTTCCACGCTTTCGCTCTGATGCTCTACCATTTATCAGACGTGGTGGAATTTTTGTAACGGCTACCTTGCCAGGAGGCCTTGAGTACGGAGAAGACTGGCATAAATCAGGTCAACTTCTTATGAAATATAATACTTTTGATAATTTTGCTTTAGCAGCAAAGGAACTTATCCAAAGAGGTCTAACAACAGCTAACCAGCTGGCCATCGGCGGTGGTTCAAACGGCGGCCTACTTGTAACTGCAACAATGGAGCGTTACCCCAGTCTTTTTAAAGCAGCTGTTCCGGAGGTAGGAGTCCATGATCTTTTAAATTATCATCTTTTTACAGCGGGTAAATGGTGGGTTTATGAGTATGGAAACCCTGATAAAGAAGAGAATTTTAATTTTCTTTTTGGGCTTTCTCCTTATCACAATCTTAAAAAGAAAAAATACCCATCAACTTTAGTTATGACAGCAAATTTTGATGATAGAGTCGTTCCTTTTCATAGCTATAAATATATTGCTCGCTTACAACAAGTACAGGATTCTCAAAGCCCAGCTCTTTTATATGTAAAAAAAGATGGCTCTCACTCTTCACGCTCTGGCTCAAAGGCGGAAAGGCTTAAGCAGTATTCGACAAAGTGGGGATTTCTTATTTCTGAGCTTATGAATTAAAGAATCGGTCTTAAAGTTGTGCTGATGATAAAATTAAGAAAATCAGTACAGCTTTTATAACGAAGAGGTTTTCGTCCTTTAGGAACGGTTCGAGCCATCTTTAAAGTTTTAGTAAAGACATCATCCATTTTTTTTGTGAATTTTTTATCTTCAATAACGACTGCAATTTCACTATCCCAAACCTGAGATCTGTTTTCGAGGTTGTTGGTCATAATAAAAGTTGTATGGCCGTCAAATGTTGCCATTTTTTGATGATATAAAAGCCCAGATTTTGCACCATCAACCTCATGTAGGCTAACGCCCATATTGACGAGTCTTTCAGAATCATACTGGTAAACAGGAGGAACATGAACTTCATCTGTGACATCTTGGCTTGTAATCATTTGTATCTTAGCTCCATTATTTAATGCACTTTGAATTGCTTGGGTATTTGTTTTGTTTAAGATTACATAGGGACTTTGAACTCTTACTTTTTCTTTGGCTCTTTCAATATATGAAAGAAGAAGCTGGTGAGATTGTTGGAGTATATTTTTTGCTGCATTATCAAAGATAAGTGATAGTTTTTTAACCTTCTCTAGTCTTTTTTTCCAGTATGAAACAGTGTTTTTTGTAGTAAATACTTTCCTTGATTTATCAGGAAGACTTCTATCAAGAAGATTATTTGCTTCATTAATTTGAGTAGCTGTGAGGCTAACTTTTAATTTGTTAAAATCAATAGCCTCTACTCTTTGAGTATCAGATTCAAGTGCTTTATAAAAATCTAGTGCACTATTTACAGAATCTCCTTCTACAAGTAGGTCTCGACTTCTCATATTGATACTATCTTTTCTTAGACCATAATATGAATCACCAATATTACGATCACTTACAATATAGCTGCCAAGGCCTTCAAAGATATCAAGTTTTACATGAAGTCGGTTTAAAAGTTTTCCAGGCTGCCAGGGAAGTTTTCCTTCATAAATATTATAAAATTTTATATTTATACCTTCATCTAATAAATGCTGAATCATTGCAGGGTAGAGTCTTCGGCCTTTCTCTGTTTTGGTGTGTGAAACTGAGCCGTAGTAATCTAAAATAATATTTACATCAACTCCATTTCTTTTCATTTCTCTAAGGGTCGCTAGATAAGCAAGTCCTGTTTCATCTGTTCTAAAAATAAAGTTTACTCCATAATAGGCCTGCTTTTCATTGGAAAAATAGGCATTACGTAGCTGCATTCCTTCTCTATAGTCCTCTACAGATGTTACTGCATTAGCATATTCTTCAGATGCAGGTCCCCTTTTTGAGTCCGAGTAGAGTGTTTTGTGAATAAAAAATAGGCCAATAAATGCAATTGCAATAAATGGCAAAAATAGCTTTTTAATAGGCGATACTCCCTTAAAACTTATCGGATTTGTAGGGGGAAAGTTGAGTGTTTTTATCTAGATAAAAACAGATAACTCATAGTAAAATCAATTGCTTAGCTGGTCTTAAAGTACTATTGTGTTCTAATATAGAAATACCAGAGGAATCAATATGAAACTATTTTTAATAACAGCTCTACTCATTCCACAATTATGTTTTTCACTAACGGGTTTAAAAGTTGGTGATAAAGCTCCTGATTTAAACTTTAGAAATACTGAAGGCAAGAGTTTTGAGCTCTCAAAGATCAAAGGTAAGTCAGTGTTTATTTTTTATAGAGGGTCATGGTGTCCATATTGTGTAAAG
>CAYGJN010000150.1:0-3108 GCA_964350135.1 uncultured Bacteriovoracaceae bacterium
CCCAAAATAGCGCCAAGTTTTACTTTTTCGTAAGGGTTGTTTTCAAAAAGACCGGCGTCTTTATAGGCTTCAAAGGCAGCTGTTGCACCGATTTGAATAAAACGGTCATAGCGGCTAGCTTCTTTTGGATCCAGAATTTCTTGTGAAACTTCAAAGCCTTTAATTTCTCCGCCAATTTTTGCAGGAGTTAATTCTGTGTCGATTTGCTCAATAAGAGAGATACCACTTTTGCCTTCAAGTGCTTTCGACCAAACATCATTTAGGTTATGGCCTAGGCCGCAAATAGCTCCTAAACCAGTAATGGCAACTCTATTCATATTACTTATTGCTTATTTTCTAAATAACCAACAACATCTTGAACAGTCTTAAGACCTTCAGCATCTTCTTCAGGGATCTCGATGCCAAATTCGTCTTCCATCTTCATCATAAGCTCAACAATGTCTAATGAATCAAGATTAAGATCATCAATAAAACTTGTCTCTAATGTAATTTTACTAACATCTTGTTTTGTCGCTTCACTAACTAGACTTACAACTTTGTCTTTCATTTTTTCTCCTCAATAATTTAGATATATAATCCACCATCAATTTTAATTACTTCACCAGTTATATAAGACGATGCTTGGCTTAACAAAAATAGTGTTAAGTTTGATACATCATCTGTAGAACCAAATCTTCCAAGAGAGATCGCGTCCATATAGTTCTCTCTTGTTCCTTCTTCTAAAGTTTGTGTCATTTCTGTTTCGATATAGCCTGGGCAAATTGCATTACAACGAATATTTTTTGAACCAAGTTCTTTTGCAGTTGATTTTGTTAAGCCTAAAAGTCCTGCTTTAGAAGATGAGTAAGCAACCTGTCCAGGGTTACCCATAAGACCAACAATAGAGCTAATATTAACAATGGAAGCATTTTCTGCTTTAAGGAAACCACGGCTTAATATTTGTGTAGTAAAGATTGGGCCCTTTAAATTAATATCAATCATAGAGTTAATATCTTCAGGCTTAAGTCTTAACAGTAAAGAGTCTTTTGAAATACCTGCATTATTAACAAGTCCTTCAATAGGGCCATGTTCTTTAGAAAATTCAGTAAGTTTAGTTTTTGCAGTTTCAAAATCACTAATATCAAAACATAATGCATGAGCAGCAGAGGCTCCGGCATTTTTTAATTCATCACATAAAGCAATAGCTTCTTCTTCTCGAGAGCGGAAATTAATAATGACATGACAATTATTTTTTGCAAGAGCAAGGGCAATTGAGCGACCAATACCTTTTAAGGCTCCAGTAACAAGAACTTTTTTATTTTTTAAGTCGTTATAAGTACTGATCATAGATCCTCTAAAAATTCAAAACCATCATCATCAATTGAGTAAACTTCGAGTTCAGGTCTGGTTTTTTTGATAAGCCCTTTTAAAACTTTTCCTGGCCCAACTTCTATAATAATTGAGTTTTCAGAGATTAAGTTTAGACTCTGTATCCACAAAACGGAACTACTAACTTGTAGTGTGAGATTGGATTTCAAGCTCTCAATATTAGTCCCCTGAGCATACTCTTTTGCATCAATATTGGCCACATAGCTGATATCATTGGGTTTAAAATCCATTGTCTCAAAATGTTTTTTTAGCTTTGCTGCAGCTGGCTCCATAAGTGGAGAGTGAAAAGGTGCAGAAACTGGTAAAGTCATGGCCCTAAATCGCTGTTCTGAGTTTTCTTTTAGCCAATTTTCGGCCCTGGCAATAGCTTCAAGGTGGCCAGAGATCACAAGTTGCATTGGAGAATTATAATTAGCAACCACTACTTGTTCATGCTCGGTACTTGCTGCTTCGCAAGCTTGATCTACAATATCAGAAGAGAGTTTTAAAATTGCCGTCATTCCACCAATTCCGTGAGGGACGGCCTCTTGCATATATTGTCCCCGTAAGTGAACGGCTTTAACAGCTTGCTCAAAACTAATACTTCCCGCTGCAACCAAAGCTGCAAACTCCCCAACAGAATGACCTAGGACTTTAGTAATATTAAGCTCTTTTCGTTTTATAAGTTCTTGAAAAAGAGCTATGGAGTGGGTGAGGATAGCAGGTTGTGTATTCTGTGTTTTCTTTAGTTCGTCTTCAGGTCCATTTAGACAAAGTGATTTAAGGTCATAGTCTAGAACTTCATTGGCTTTATCAAAGAGAGTGGAGTCAGAGAGATTTTCTCCCATTCCGATATACTGAGAACCTTGACCTGGAAATACTAAAACAACTTCTTTCAATTTAATACCTTAATAGAGTAGCGCCACTTGTAAGTCCTGAACCAAAAGCAACAAACATAACAAGATCGCCTCTTTTTATTTTTCCGGAACGAATAGCACCGTCAAAAGCAGTGGGAACTGTTGCTGCAGAAGTATTCGCATACAGATCAATATTGATAATGACTTTTTCCATTGGAAAATCCATTCTCTTTGCAACAGCTTCAATAATTCTAAGGTTTGCTTGGTGAGGAACAATCCAATCCACGTCAGCTAAGGATAGCCCTGCTTTTTCTAAAGCTTCAGCCCCGTTAACTGCCATGGTTTTAACAGCGTACTTAAAAGTTTCCTTACCTAGAAGTTTTACGTAGTGATTGCCTTCTTCAAGATCTTTTATTGTTACTGGATCAGCACAACCACCTTTTTGAATTTTTATAAAGTCTTCACCTTTGCCATCAGCTTTCATAACATGAGAGAGAATTTCGCTCTCGCCTTCATCGCTTGCTTCAACGATAGCGACTCCACAACCATCACCAAAGAGAATACATGAGTTGCGATCAGTATAATCAACTCTGTGGGATATGGTATCGCAGCCTACAACGAGGATGCGTTTATACATTTGCGTTTTTAAAAATGAGTCTGCAATAGAGAGTGCATAGACAAAACCAGTGCATGCCTCCGCGGTATCAAAGCAAGGACAATTGTTTGTAATGCCAAGTTTTGTTTGTAAAACACATGCCGTGTTTGGCATAAAAAAATCGGGAGTACTGGTAGCAAATAAAATACAATCAATATCGTTTGGTTCTAAACCTGCTTCTTTTAAGGCAATTTCAGTTGCATTTTTGGCAAGATCACTTGGAAACTCACCCCCACGCCGCCTCGAAAA
>CAYGJN010000150.1:3118-4986 GCA_964350135.1 uncultured Bacteriovoracaceae bacterium
TAATCCATTTATCGCTTGTATCAACCATTTTTTCTAAATCTGCATTGCTCAGAATTTTTTCTGGAAAAAATGAAGCGGTGGCTATGATTTTCGTTTTTTTCATCAAGTTCCTTTAATAAAAAAGGCTCCACAAAGGAGCCTTCTATTAAAGTTTAAGTAAATTAAAACTACTCAGCAACTTCTTGTGTTTCGTCATCTTCAACTTCTTTGATAGTGAAGATCTGCTTACCTTTGTAGTAGCCACAAGTTGAGCATACTTTGTGCTTCAGTGCGAGTGCGCCACAATTTGGACAAGCTAAAGTTGCACCGTGGGCGTATAATTTATGGTGTTGCCCGGCTCTACGCATGCCTTTTCTGGAAACACTTGTTTTTTTCTTAGGAACTGCCATCGTTAACTCCAACAATCATTGAAAACTAAAGAGAATTTTTACGTCAGCAAGTAGCGTTAGGCAAGGAAAAATAAGGACTTGGGGCCGGATTTCTAGTCTCTGGACAGAGGCGCAGAAATGCTGGACAATGAGATCTTATAAGCCCTTGAAATCTAAGGAGGGAAGGTGTTTTTAGGTGAAGGAATAAGCGAGGATTATACTAACGTTCTTGTTTGCGGCTTTATGGGTGCTGGTAAATCTTGGCTTTTAAAACGTCTTAAAAGGTCTGGCCCAAAAGAGTTTAATTATATTGATCTTGATCAAGAGATTTTAAAAAAATCTGGATACAACACAGTTTTAAAAATGATGAAGGCCCTAGGTGAGGAGCATTTTAGAAGAATTGAAAATGAAATTCTCGTTTCACTAATGAAAAAAGGCAATAATATTATATCCTTAGGTGGAGGTGCTTTAAATAAAGGGCTGAACTTCGTTATTGAAAAAAGAGACGATATTTTAGTTGTTTGGATAGACACCCCTTTGGATCAATGCGCCAAAAATCTTGAAAAAGACCATAAAAACGTAAGACCTCTTTTCAAGGACGACTCAATTGATGTTGAAAAGCTTTACTCTGAGCGTTCGAAAATTTATAGCGTGGCCCAAGTGAGGATTCCTTGGAAAGACTTGGATGAACTCACTTCATTTGAGAAGTTTAGTAATTATTTAAAGACGGCTCTTTAGCTCTGTCTAATTGCGACATGGGTTAAAAAAAGTAATAATAATGTGGGGGGATGTCCATGGAAGATAAAAAGGACTGCACGGCACATATTTTGTGTTCATCTTTGGATGAGGCAAAAACACTATCTAGTAGACTGAGAAAAAGAAATGTCATTAGTTATATTTATACTGATGCTATGGATTTTTGGAAGGCTTTAGAAACTGAGATGGGACAGATCTGTCTTATTGATGTGGTTATGCTTGGACAATGCGCTCAAGGATTAAAAAACCATCCTCAGTATGAACTAGGGAAACTCCCGATTGCATTTTATTGTAATGATAATACTATCCCGCTTCTTGCCTCTTCATACAGAGTAAGAAATCTTGGAAGTCTTAATATCTCAAACGAAAATATTGATCATGAGTTGAACCTTCTTGTAAAAAGAGCGTTAGAAGAACAAATTTTAGTTCAAGAAAATAGAAAACTTCGTGGAATGGTTTTTAAATCAGAGCAAAATTTTAAAGAGCTTTTAAATAACCAAGCAGATTTAAAAAGAAAAAGTGGTTATTTGGAAGTTTATGGATTGATTGCAAAATACCTAGAACAAGGTTTTGGCAAAAAGACCTTTTATGAAACTTTGTTTGAAGTTTTTGAACAAATTCCTGAGTTTCATGCTTATAGTGTTGTTGAGCCAACAGATTCAGGCTCCAAACTCGTCTCACCTCAATTTACAGGAACTAAATACAAAAGTTTTCCAAGCCTTTGGCTAGGAGAAGATACGAGTG
>CAYGJN010000151.1:0-4932 GCA_964350135.1 uncultured Bacteriovoracaceae bacterium
TCTTAGAGGTCCAATAGGCCATAAACCAAGAATTAAAAAAGATAAAAAAACGATCGATGGAGTTGCCATAAATAATTTCTTGATCAAGCTTTCGACCTTGAAGTTTTTTCATACAGTGATAAATATGAAGACCTGCAATATAGGTAAGTCTATTCACTGAGTAATTAGGGCAATAATAACCAAGCTGATGAAAAAAACCAAAAATTCGATTTGTTTCTAGCTGATACTTGTAGAAGCCCTTAAGTTTAGGATTAGCATTATCTATCAAATTACTTATATAAGCGACCTTAGTATGATCATAGAGATTAAATGAATCATAATCCGACTGTTCAATATCGAGTCCAAAGACATTTACAACCTCAGTACAAATTCGGTCAAAGTTTTCATACACATCCTCACCAAAGGCCATCACCCCTTGTTCAATAATATAATTATGCAAATCAAACTCAGGATCTTCATCCAGGTTTTCATACCAATAGATCATACTTTCGTATTTAATCCATGGCAGAGAGTTTTGAAGTGAAAATTCATCATCATTATATTTTATGATTTTGCTTTTCTTTAAACCCTTGGATACTTGTTTCCAATAAACTTCATCAAGGTTTTGGTGGATAATAGTGATTTTAATATCTGGGTCTTCTAATTTTTTATGAACTAATAATGGTATTTTATTGGGAACAATATGATACTCACCAAACATAACAATAAACTTAGCATCTGTTGCTTTTTCTATTTGCTTTGAAATGATATCTGCACAAAACTCATCTCTTTTCTTTAGGCTTCCATGAGAGTTGAGTCCAATTATTTTAAGTTCAAACTCTTTGGCCAAATCAAATATTGGCTTGTAATGAGTCCAAGGAAACCTCCAAGACTCAGAATAATTAATCATCTCTAAAAACTCTAGCTCTGTAATTTGGTGTTCAAGATAGGCTTCAATAAATCGTTGATGTTTTGAATGAATAAGTTCCATTCCAAGATAGATGGCCTGATCACGACTTTTATCAAGCAAAGACCTTAAAACTCTTAGTACATTTCTGCTACTTTGATCAAAAGTATGAAAGTCGCCAAGGTAGATAATCTGAGATTGCAAAAGTGATTTCAAAAGTTCAGTAGTATTACTTGCTTTGAATTTTCGTTTCGAAAATTTTTCTTGATCATCTCTATACTGTTGTAGTTCAGGTGCTGCTTTCATTTCAAAGCTTAATGCCTTCTTCTTGGTATAAAGATAAATCTTGTGATGAAGAGCGTTAAGCTTTTGTTTGTCCAAGTGGAGTTTCCGTTTTTATTAAATTATAGGCAAGATTCGGATTTTAGTGAAGAGGTGAGCTATAAAGTTGTCTGTTTATTGTTTGTTTAAGCATTAAATGAAGCTGGGCCTGAGTCTTCTTGAGAGTCTCTTTAAGCTCTTTTTGCCTATGAATGAGTGGTTCAAGTGATTTGGACTCAGGAACTCTTATATTTTGAAGAATATGGATGATAGGGGCACCAATTGCTTTTTGAAGAATATACTCTAAAAACTGAGAGACAATCTCTTCTGAATAACAAGTCGCAATTAGGCCAGACTCACCATAAAGCTCAATGGCCTTAAGTTTTTTTCCTGAAACTTTCTCTACAGAGATCTTTGTTTCAACTAAAACACTGGTAAGCTCTTTAGTTGTTTTAGCGTGAAACTTAACAAAGACATCCGAGTTACTAGGGTAAACAGGATGGCATTCATAACTCATAAGCTCGCGAATAACTTGAGGGTTTTCAAAGATATTCTCGTATCTAACAGTAGAATGAAATGCTTCAGTAATTTGTTGATTAAACTGCAGCAATATTCCTGAAAGATACCATGGGTATTTTTCAGCGAGTCCATAACAAGTTTGCTCAATAAGTTTAAAAGTTTCAGCAAGCTCTTTTGGGTCTGTCTTAATAATGTCATTTGCCGATTTCTTTAAAGACCAAAGAGGCTCTTCAAGATGTGAAGGCAAAAACTTTGTATTCATAAAAAACTTTGGAACTAAAAGGGATGCAGTTTTTGACTTTATCTTTGTTAAAGGACCGTTAAGAGAAAGCGAAATAACTTGTCTGCCAAGTTCTGTTTGGAAAAAGAATCTAAAAAGGTTGATATTGATACTATCAACTTTAGGAGTTAGCCCAAAATAACAACAAAGAGCCTCTCCACAATCTTCTTTTTTAGCCTTGTAAGATTCAGGCGCAATAAAATCAATCTTAGGGTTCTTTTTATTTCTATAATCAACCACAAGAATATAGCGATACTGCTCTTCTATAGGAAGATCGATCCCAAGTAGACTTGGGGAGTAGGGGTGATAATTATATGCCTTTTCATCATTAAGGCACTCAATTTGAAAAAATTGATTTATTGGAAGGCAGCTTCCCATAAGGCCCTTAAAGAACTTAGGGTGAGTTATCTTTGTTGTATCTCTACTTGTTGTATTAACGAGTCTTCCATCAACCATGGCGTCTTGGTAATACTCAAAAGTAAAATTACCTGGAAGTTCAGTTTGATAAACAGAAGTAGACTCATGATTTTTTGTCTGAAAGAAATCCTTAAAGCCCTTTGTAATAAACTCAAACTTTCTAAAATTACTTAAAACCCCACTAACTCTAAAACTTAAACATGAATGTTTGTGAAGATTATTTTCATTATTACCAATTGAACTTACAAGCAATTGGCTTGGAAGAGAGAGTTTTTTAACTTCAAGGTTTGATCTCTTTGAAAGAATATAGAAATAATGAGCTATTTCACCTTTTCCCTTAAGTTGATCAAGAGTAAAGACAGCTTCAAGTTTAAATGATCTTAAAAGTTCTTCTACTTTATCTGTTAGACTTGGAATAAAGAGCTTCTTTGTACTCATAACAATAATATAACCATTATCTTTCAGTTGTGCTTTATGCTCTTGGATTTGGTTAATTAAATAATGGTGTGGGTTATTTTTAGGAAATTTATTTAAGTTTAAAACAATACGATCAAAGTTACTTTGAGTGGCTTTTAATAGAGTTCCTGCAAACAACATCTGTTGCCCAGTGGCAGGTACAATACTGCTTAAGTCTCTGGCCTTAAATGTTGAGCAAATAAGCTTTACAGCATCTTTCTCAGAGCGAATAGCAAGTTCAACTAATAGGCTTAAAAATTGAAGTTCAAAACTTAATCTTAAGAAATCTTTTTCGCCACCATTTGCATTTTTGAACTCAGGACAAATAATATATTTCTTCTCTTTTAAAGATATTTTACTCTGAGCAAGCCAATGAGAAAGGGATAAGGATTCTAGGTTATCTCCTGAAAACTGAGTGTAGAGAACAGCTCCTTGCCCAGGGCTAAAGAGATTGGAAAGACATTTTTTTTGCTTTTCTCCACCATTGCTCCAACGAGGAAATTGAGTCATCAGATTAATTAAAAATGAGCCAAAGGTTTCATGAGAAAGAGTATGGGAAAAATGACTATCTTCATTTTTAAAAAGCTTATCAAGTGTGAAGACTTTATAAATTTCAGTAAGAGAGATTTTATTATAGATCTCACAAATATTTAGATCTTTTTCTAAAAACTTAACTCTTGGGCAGTACCAACTGTAATGATTCGAATGAAATGAATCACAATTAAGCTCTGTTGAGCCGCCTGTTGTAAAATATCTTGCGAAAAAAGACTGCGGATTTCTAAGATAAGTTTCAGTAACTTCATCTTGGTGAAGTGAAGCAAGCTTTATAAGAAACCGTTGCTTTAAAAGGTAGAGAGTTGCTACACGAGTAGCAAAAACCTGTTTGAAATTATCTAGTTCACTCTTATGAGGATGATCCTCAGTATTAAGGGCATTAAAAAACTCAACATAATTATCAAGCTTTAAATCAACAAGGTTATTTTCATGAGCATAGTCTAAAAAGTCTTTATAAACTTTTAGCTTTAGTGATTTATTAAAATGAGCATTTTCACATTGAGCAAGTACATCCTTAATAACTAGGCCTAATACTCTTTTAAGTTTAAGGGCCCATTTAGAAAGCAGGGCACCGCCTTGCCAACCTGGAATAATAAAACTTTTTGGATTAAAAGACTCAATTGTTTGGGTATAAGTATCCATGCAAGCTGAGCTAGCTCGACTAGTTGAACCAATGGATGATTTCACCCAAGAATTAATATTAAAAGAATTACTCAAAAGATCCCCTGATCTCAAAGATTTTGCTTCCTAAGTACTTAAATAAAAAAGGTTTTTACTGAGTTCTTAGTCAAATCAAAATTATCAAATAATCTAGATGGGCAAGAATGTTTGTGCAACTAAAATTTTCTAAAGAGGCATTACAGTAAGCCGATAATTATAGTGAAATAGACACTTTGGACTAGTGCGTCTGAACTGATTAGGAGTTCCTCATGGCAGAAGATACCAAGAACTTTGATGATACCGAGCTTGATGACATCATGCGCGAGATCGAAGAACTAGAAGATGATACCACCGTTGAAGCAGTAGCGACTACTGAGATCGAAGGTGAGCTATCAGAGGAAGAATACTCCGATATTGATGCCTTGGTTGATAAAGAACTTGAAGAGCTTAACGGTATTTCTGAAGTTTCTGGCCCAGAGGTCGAATCAGATGAAGCGTTTAGTCAAACGATAGATGAAGTTGAAAATGAAATCACTGAGGAAGTCAATAATACTCATTTAGACGAGGAAGCTGATGCCGATGTGGATGAAATACTAGAAGAACTAGATCACAAACAAGAGGTCGCTATGAGCAAGTCAAATGTCACATCAATTAAACCAGTCGAAACAGGCTCAACAACTCCTTGTAAGATGGAGTTTAACATAGCTGGCGAAATGGAAATGGGAATGGTGTTCACGATAAATGGTGAAGCGATACATCTTTCAGTAAGCGGCAATGGTTTAGAAATTGAAATGGATCATGGTGCACGTTTTAGCTTACCAGTTGGTAAAAAAGCAGC
>CAYGJN010000152.1:0-4905 GCA_964350135.1 uncultured Bacteriovoracaceae bacterium
ATTCCTGATTTAAATAACCCCTCGCACAAACGATAACTTTTATTTCTCTCGCATTTTTGGCAGGCTGCGCAAGTCCAGAAGAGACTAAACTTACGGAAAAGGAAATACTATTTTCTTTGAGGCTTCAGCCTGCGTGGTTTAACTATAGAAAGGATCGTAGCTATTTAGATAGTGAGGGCAAGACCTTTGGGCATTCTTTTTTTGATTTCTCTCCTTTTATAAATGTTAAAAATGCGACTTTGAATTTTTTTGTGGTGACGCCCAGAAAAAGTAATATTCTTTATGATTTTGACTTGAACTCAGGAAAAAGATTTAGAGATAAATTTTTATGCATGGATAAAGATGTTTGGGAAAGCTACGATGGCCCAGTTCATAAACCTTTGTTCACTGAGGGGATAGTGCCCCGAACAATAGATCAGACAGGTTCTCCTCAGAAAATTTGGATTTTTGGTCAAGATGAGAGATTTGAGCATTTCCCTGCTCTTTATTCACATAGGGCCAAGGTTGTTGGCGGTGTCGTTGAGCAGAGATGCTTAAAGACCCATTGTGAGTCTAGTAAGGACTGGGAGTCTAAGCTGATACTGATAGGGGTAGCTCCTCAGGATGAGCATTTTAGCGATGTGGACTCACTGTCTGATTTAAAGTCTAAGGTTGAGTGGGAATATGTGAAGGCCTATGCTCAAAATTATCAGGGCAATTATATTAAAGAGAATAAACCTTATCCAGCCTTTAGACTAACAGGCAATATATCTCAGACAGAAGCATTGAGGTTTGCAATTAAGAATTCATCAACTTTTGACAAAAAAGATATGCTTAATGTTTTAGAGTCTTGTCACAAAATTTATGACTTTATGGAAAAAAGCCTTGGACCAAAGACAAATAAACAGGGCTACTATAAAAGGTTTAAAAGTTTTCACAGAAAATACTCTTCTAAATATAGAACTTGTATGAAGTATGTGAAGTCATCCTCTGTTAATAAAAGACCTCAAACTCATTGGGACTTTAGTTTTATTGAAGCTTTCTATCGTTTGCACGATCTTAATTATGTCTATCATTGCCGTAATAAGGCCTGGATTAAAAAAGATTCTTTGCAAGCAAAGAACTTAATAAAGGCAGGATATCTTAATATTTGTAAAGATCATGAGCTTGATAGCGCTTTTAGTAATGCTGTGTTTACACTTGATAAGCTTTACCAAATGAATATGCCTACATATCGCTATATTGAATATGATACTAAGACCGGCGGTAGTCATGAAAAACTCTATTCCTGGGTATACTCAGATGGGCTTTACCATGGATGTGCTGAGAATAAACATAGAACAAGAACATTTCCGCTAGATGTTCGCTGGCAATCAAAAATAACAAAATGAATTTAATACAATTATTTCTACCAAAAAATACTTATAAAAATATAATTTCAAAAATTGAATTAAGTAGTGTAAATCTTTTTGTCTTTGGTGGGCATTGTTGTGTAGAAAATTATTTAGATGATCTCAATATCGGCAATTATAATCTAAGAAGAGTTAATGAGATTGTTCTTGCTGATATAATTATTTTTTATGGTGCGATAAATAAGAACTTAGCAGATGAATTTAAAACCCTTTATAAAGGACTTAAGTCCAAGCCACCAGTCATCCAAATAGGTGATTGTGAAAGTCTATACATGAAAGAAATTAATATTAAGGGAAATATTTTAGGTTGCCCTCCCCGTAGTGATGAAATTGAAAGAGCAATTGTTTCAGAAATTGAGCTTTTAAAAAAGAAGGGCCTAAGTGAAAAATGAAACTATAGTTATAGAAGTTCTTTCAGAGCAGAATATTGAGTTTGATATTGAACATAATAGTTTTAATACCTGCCTTATCATTAATTTTGAAAGTCTTGAAAAATGTTTAACTCTTTTAAAAGAGCGCCTCGGTTTTATTCTACTACTAGACATTCATGGGACTTCTTATAATGAAGAATTAACTCTTATTTATCATTTATTGAATTTAGAGGATCATTACAGGATTCGCATCAAGACAAGCTTTCAAAAAGAGCATAAAGTTTTGAGCGTTAAAGAACTATGGTCAAATGCTGCCTGGAAAGAAAGGGAATTAAAAAACAGTTTAGGTATTGAGATTGGTTATGATTGTGAGCCTCTTTTTGTAAATGCAGAGAAAAAAACAACAAGTCTCAGGCGTAGTGTTCACTCTGAAGATTATAGTAATCCTCTTGTCAAAGTTGATATTGATGATATTTCTAATTTAGGACGAAGTAAGTTCTTTTTTGAAATTGATGGAATGCAGGTAAGTAGACCTGAGCTTTTACTTGGATATGAGCAGCGAAATATTGAAAAGAGTTTAGTTGGGATAAATATATTGGATATTTCTCAAAAATTAGAAAAAATTAATATTCCTGTGGCCGATTTTTATTCAAGTCTTTATTGCAATATTTTTGAAGAGATTTTGCAGATTGACTTACCTGAAAGGGCCATTGCTCTTCGTATGATTATGCATGAGTTATTCAGAATCAAAGATCATCTCAATTGCCTAAGTAATCAAATGAAGTTTTGCTCAGGCAGTAGCCTTTACGATGAGTTGAAGTCTTATAGGGCACTTGTTATTCAGTTGATTAATCGAATAACTGGGCACCCTCACTTTTCCTATCTTTCTCAAATTGGCGGAGTGACAAAGGATATACCAATCGACTGGCGTTATGATTGTCTTGAGGGCCTACGTTCTTTAGGGAAATCTTTAACAGGGCTTGTGAAAACTCTAGGCCAGAATATGATTTTAAGAGAAAGACTTAGCTATGATAATGTTTTACCCTTAAGCGCAATTAGCTTAGGAGTAACAGGTCCAGCACTGCGGGCTACTGGTATAAATGTGGATTTAAGAAAATCCAATCCCTATTATTTTTATAATCAAGTAGAGTTTGAAGTTCCATTAGGGCTAAACGGCTCCTCGTATGATAGGTTTCTTGTCCGTTATGAGGAAATCCTTCAATCTTCTAATATAATTTTTCAGTTATTAGATAATTTTCCTCTAGGAAATCTCTATAGTGTAAGTTTTCAATCTATCTATGAACTTAATGAATATATTAGAAATACAGATATCGATTTTGGTGCGAAAGAAATTTATCGCTCAATTGAATCTCCAAATGGAGAGCTGGGCTTTTATATTAAGTTTAATGATAATTTAAATATTAGTGAGTTTAAAACAATTGCACCTTCTTATAACTTAGGACAATTGTTCGAACGACAAAGTAGTGGTTTTTATGTTGAAGATATAAAACTGCTCATATCAGCTTATAATATCCATTTTCAGGAGATAGAAAGATGATTCTAAGTAAGAAGTTTTATAAAAATTATTCTTATTTTTCAGGTTCGTTTAGTCTAATTCTTAGGATGATTAAAAAGTCTTTTTCTAAATCTAAAAAATATTAACTGTCTTTGAAGTTGCTTGAAAAACTAAAGGAAGAAAATCCTTACGTGAAATTTCTTTTGCTCCAAGACCTTCTGTTATAGAAGTAACCATCTGGGTATCAAACCAACCTACACCATGATCTTTTAGTTTCTGGATAAAGGTTACAAGGGCCACTTTTGAAGCATTTGATTCTAGGTAAAACATTGATTCTCCTGAAAACATAGATCCAATATTAACCCCATAAAGCCCACCAACAAGCTTTTCATCTTCATTATAAGCCTCAACACTATAAGCATAGCCAGCTTGGTAAAGAGCATAATAGGCCCATTTTATATCAGGTGTAATCCAAGTTCCTATTTCTCCTTTTCTATTTTTACTTCGGGCACAGGCTTCAACCACTTCTTTGAATTGAGTATTGAATTTAATAGTAAATTTATTCTTACGAACAAGTTTCGCTAAACTTTTTGAGACATGAAGATCATCACAAAATAGAATCCCTCTAGGATCAGGTGAAAACCAAGCTAGAGGATAATCCGCGGAGATGGGCCAAGGAAAAATGCCTTGTTTATAAGCAAGCAGTAATGATTCGACTTCAAGGTCTCCACCGATTGCAAGAAGTCCTTCCTCACTGGCCGATTCAATAGGGGGAAACTCTGCAATGGCCATTATTAATAAAACTCATTCATTTTTTCAATAAAAAGCTGAATGATTTGATTACTAACTAAAAGTGTTGAATCTGGTTCATTGGATGTTGAACTCATTTGTGTTTGTAAAAATGGAGCAACTTCAACAAGGTCCGCTGCAACTACAGCAAACTCGTTAGAAATATGCTTAATAATACTAATTGCTTCATGTGGATCTAACCCATCAGGCTCAGGTGTGCCGGTACTACTAGCATACTTGGCATCAATAGCATCTATATCAAAGCTTATATAAAGTTCATCAACTTTTTTAGATTTAAGGTCTAAAATTATATTCTTAGCAATCTCTTCAGCTCCAAGAGTTCTTACTTCATGGGCCCAGAATTGTTGAACACCATAGAGCTTTTGCCAATAGTCTTTATCTTTACCAGAAGAGCGAATTCCAATTTGATAGAGGAGTGATGGATCAGAAAGGTCTTTTAAAATATGATAGGCCCAAGATCCAAAGCAAATATCTATTCCTAGTCTTTGTTGTAATAAATCCGTATGAGCATCAAAGTGAATAATCGCAATTTTTTTACCATCTTTAGCTTTTTGTCTTAAAAAAGGTTGAGTTAATGGAAAGCTAACTGAATGATCTCCACCTAAAGAAAGAAGTCCTTTGTCTTTATAAATTTTATAAAAATTTTCTACAAAGTCATAGGTTATTGAAAGAGGTGAGACAGGCAGACTATCTGCTAAATCGCCATAAAGTGCTTTATGACATTTAGATATGGTTTCATAGTTTAAGTATTTATCCATTAAAAGGAGTGGAATCACTCTAATATCGCCAATATCAAAAACCCACGGGCTTTCTATAA
>CAYGJN010000153.1:0-4783 GCA_964350135.1 uncultured Bacteriovoracaceae bacterium
AGGTAAGTCAGTGTTTATTTTTTATAGAGGGTCATGGTGTCCATATTGTGTAAAGCAACTTAAAGCTGTTCAGTCTGATGTTATGGGTAAAATTGATAAGAGGGCCCAGTTGTTTGCAATAAGTGTTGATAGAAGATCAGTGGCTAAAAAGATGAAAGATAGAAACAAGTTTAAATTTCATGTTGTAAGTGACCCTAAGGCTAAAACGCTGATGGCCTTTAATATTGTAAACAAATTAGAGAAAAAGCTTGTTGAAAAATATAAAGCATCTTATGGCATTGATGTTGAAGGTGATTCAGGAGAAACCCATCATATGGTAGCTCATCCAGCTGTCTTTATTTTAGAAAATGGCAAAGTAATCTTTGCGGATGTTCATACTAATTACAAAGAGAGAACAAGAAATAGCGAAATTTTAAAAAATATCTAACTACAAGATATCCTCTTCTTTAATTTCAAGAAGCGAGCAAAGTTCTTTAATAACATTTTCTTCAGCTTCTTCAAGGATTTCGTCTGCCACAAGGGCTTCGCGGGCCACCTTAATAAGATTAATACCTGCTTGTTTATCAAATTTATAGGGCTCAATTCTAACAAGAGCTCTATTATATCCATCTTCAAAATTAACTTCGAATGCATGTAATATTTCAGAAAACGCTACTACAAAATCTTCATGAGTTATTGATTCTACATAGGGTGAGTTGCTTAAATACTCAGCAAAACCTTCGCTTTCATCTACTGTTACATTGCCATCACAGGCACAGATCCATGCATAAACAGCACCCGCAGCATTGATAAAAGCGATATCTTCTTTATTATAATTCTTCATACTTACTCCCAGTCTTTACTTGTCTCAATAATTAATGTGTTTTCTATAAAATTAAGGTCTAAGTCTAATTGTTCACGGTTAGGTGCCCAGAATAAAATATGCCCAATTTCATTGCTCGTATTTTCATGTTCTAAAATAGTATCACCAACTTGTTTCCTAATAGAGATATCAAAAACACCTTTAAGCTTATCTTGAATCTCGTCGACCCCTTTTATTGATAGAATCTTTCCAGGTCCTGGATGGATTATATAAACGCCAGCGCAACCATTTATTGATGGATCAAAGTCCGCTAGTGCGTCCCCACAACTTAGATTTATATAGAGTTGCCAGGAATTAAAGCCGTAGACCTTTTGAATAAGATCCATATAATATCCACCGGGAGGTCTAATAGCTATTTCACCAAACACAGGGCCATTTTGTGTTAAGTAAAACTCAGCATGAGTCATGCCACGATCAACCCCAAATTTTTCAATAACTTTGTCATTTATTTCTAAGATTTTTTCTTGTAGTTGTTTTTCAAGCTTGGCCGGAACAACTGATTTTCTCCATTGATGAAGATATTCAGTAATATTATGAAAGATAGCTTTGCCATCTTGAACAAAGGTTTCAACACTTACCTCTGAGCCTTCGACAAATGATTCAGCTAAAGCACCAGGCAATAAATACTTTTCAACATCAGTCATTGTTTTTGCAATCTTAATATCTTGAGCTCCAGATTCATCGATAGGCTTTATTACTAGAGGAAGTTTAAGATAGTCCACTAAGGATTTTGCTGTAGTGTTAGCTTCAATAAACTTGTATTTTGTGATTGGTATATTATGTTTTGATGCAAAGTTTTTCATGACTAATTTATCATGAAATCTTTGAGTAACATCTACGGCCAAGCGTTTTAATTTAAACAGCTCCCTAACATGAGCACCGAGTATAACTGTCTCCTCAGTATTCGCTATTACACGTTGAATCTCGTATTTTTGTAGCTTATCAATAACCTTAGGGCTTAAGTTTACTAAACTTTCTGAATAGGGCTCTTCTATCCATCCAAGCAGGCCTTTTTTTCTACTATTATTAAGTTTGCCATCACTCCAAAGAATAACATCATGGCCAAGCTCAAGTGCTGCTTTATAACATTGTCTTCTTACACCAATAATTAAAACATATTTTTTCATTCAAAATTCTCACAATATTTTGTAGCAATAATATAGCCTTTTTTAGTAATTAGAACTAAAGAAGTTTTCACCTAAACCATATTGGTCTGATAATAAATGCATATAAGAAGGGGGCTTGCAGAGATTCAGCTTTTAAATATTAATAATCAGGATCTTTAGCTGAAGCAATGAGTAATACTTCACTAATATCCTTTATATCTTCAAGCTTATTAACAAGAGAGTTAGGATCAATATCTTTTTTCATAATGACATCAAGTGTAATCTTATTGGTCAGATCATCTCCTGATGGCTGAAGATGAACAAGGCTGTGTGACTTGGTAAAAGATGAAATAAGGCTATTATAATCTTCTTTAGTGTCACGCTTAACTCTAAATCGTAATAAAAATTCACTTTTATAAAGAGTTCCAAAGTTAATTTGATCTAAAATGACCGCAATAACAGAGAAAAATATTGTTCCAAAAATTGCTGCAAAATAACTTGAAGTTCCTGCAGCTAAACCTACAGCTAGTGATAAAAAGACAAAAGCTGTATCTTTAGTATCTTTAACAACAGTTCTAAAACGGATTATAGATAGTGCACCTACTAGAGCAAAGGCCCTGGCAACATTGTTTCCAACAACCATAATAACAAGAGCTGTTACAATACAAACAAAAACAAGAGTGAGGATAAAGCTCTGAGAGTAGCTCAAGCCCTTGTGGGTTTTTCGATAAACAAAAGCAATTAGAATTGCCATAATAAATGCAACAGATAAATTAAGCATGATTTCTGTTGGGCCATATATATGTGCTAAAAGTTCTGCCTGGGTGAAATCTGTAACATTATCCATTTCAAATATCCTTTATGATAAGTTTGTCGCTAATCCGGTTGCATCTATTCCTAAACAATACTTTGAAATAGATAAACGTTTTAGTTGGTATGATTGTATCAATTTCAAAAACCAAAAAGGAATACGACGAGAAAACTTAACTTCTAATATAGTATAGCCAGCTACACAAGAATAAAAGCTCTTATCATGTGTTGAAAACAACCCTTGCGCAGGAGCAGCTTTGACATTGCGATCAAATGTAACCCTGAAGTTCATATCAAAATCACTAACATAGGCCCTTCTAAAGTAGCTAATGTTTACAACTGGTAGTTCTCTTTTCTTTATTTGTGAGAGCATAAAATTATTAATAACTGGATTTTTAGGATGAATCGCCTTTAGGTCCAGCATGCTATCAATACTTGAAAGGCGAGATAAGTCCTCGAAGCTAATCTGTGTTCTTTGTTTTGAAACCCGGTTATTATCACGGCCTTTTTCTTCAAGGAAAATAGGTACTTTGGAGTCAGGGGAGCTAGAATAAGTTCTAAGTCGGTACTTTATTCGAGACTTTACTCCGTCAATTTTTTCGTAATACTTGTTAAAATACGGAGTATCAAAGTATAAAGAACGAACATAGTATTGTTCATCATTATCCCCGTCATTAAATCCGTCATATTGCATAAATTGACGAATCTCTTGATTGAGCTGGTTTGCCTGAGTCTCGGAGAGAAGGTATTTAAATTCATACCTTTCGAAATCTTGAACATCAGGGTGAGTAATTGGAGCTTGGCCTAAAGAAGATATCATTGGACCTTCTTTGTAGAGAGGGTGCCAGATTGCCAATAATTGGGAACAGCCCCTAGAGTCTCAATCTTTTTTTCAATTTTATGAGGTAGCCCTTCTTTAATATTTTTATTAGCAAAATCTTTTTTGGGAGTGATAGAGTTTGCTGCCAGATAAATTTTTCCTGCTTTGCCATAGCGCCAATTTTTTTTATAAGAGGACAGGCTTTCTTTGTTTTGAGTAAGGCTTGAGTTCACGATAAAAGCATTAGATTTATCCTTTGAAGCTACTGCAATATTATTATGGGATAAGAGGGTATCAAAAACAATGACATGAGAGTTTTCTCCAATTGATAGTCCCTTATCCCTTGCACGAATAATATTTGTCTTTTCTATAAAAGCCTCAGTAGACATAAAATCAATACCATCATTACCAGAGTCAATAATATTGCTAT
This sequence comes from uncultured Bacteriovoracaceae bacterium, assembly GCA_964350135.1. Lineage (GTDB taxonomy): Bacteria > Bdellovibrionota > Bacteriovoracia > Bacteriovoracales > Bacteriovoracaceae > CAYGJN01. Next base: position 4,029 of record CAYGJN010000153.1, read on the forward strand.
TTTTAATAGTAATATTATTAGATATATCGATATCAAGAGCATCCATAAATGCATTTTGAATATTAAGATTTGTTATAATAGCATCCTCAACATAAACCAAGTGCATGGTGTCATCTTCAACAAAATTGTTTTTAAGTTTGAGGCTATCTAGCTTTATATTAGATGTATCATGAATGGAAAACATTCCTGTATAAGGGATTGTTTCTATATTATCACCTGAGCCATCTTGGAAATGTATATGTCTTAAATGAGAGCCTTTTGTCTTTTGTCCTTGTAGAGCAAATGTGCCCCATACTGAATCACTTGAACGCTTTCTGCCGTCAATATGTCCAACCAAGATCGGGTTCTTTGTTGTTCCAAGTGCCGTAAGTTTTGATCTGAAAACCAAGCTTGCACCAGTGCTCATATGAATTTTTGTACCAGCTTTTATCAAAACAGGTTTTCTTATTATCATATCTTGATTAATAACCTTAACCCCAGACCAGATAATTGGCCTTTCAGGACTTTTTAAAAATATTGGAGAATTATGTAGAGTTGGAGTAAAAACAATTAAGCTTTTAGGAATCCCCTTAAATGCTTCTTCATTTTTTAATGTATGAGCATTTGATGTTTCAATCATTTTAAGATTAAGTTTTTTTGTCGAGAGAATATTAAACTCAGTTGCTTGAGTTTTTAAAATGCCTGCCCCCACAATCTTTGGTCGATTTGTATGCTCTAAAACACGATTTGCTAAAAAAACTGCATCAATCGTTGCC
>CAYGJN010000154.1:0-4770 GCA_964350135.1 uncultured Bacteriovoracaceae bacterium
AGAAAATTGAAGCGATTACTGAAATTTGCCAAAAAGAAATACTTCACAAAGTGGACTCAGAACATCACTTATATTTACGGCCTCTTAATCAACTTTTCTCAAAAGAAGAAAAACAAGATATTTTAAAAATGCTTTTTCAAGTCGCAGCGGCTGATGGAGAAGTAGAAAATATTGAAAGTGAAGAGATACGACTAATCGCAAAAGGCTTGCGATTAGGCCATGAGCATTTTATACAAGCAAAACTTACAGTCAAAGATAAAATCAAAGCCCTTTCTTAATTAAAAATGAACCGAATTATTCTACTTCTTTTAATTTTAACTTCAGGATGCTCTAGCTTACACCCGCATCAAGCTTTTTACCTAGACCCAGCTTCGCAATCAAAAGCTAAAACTGTGTGTAAAGAGGCTGATATTTACGGAGATATGATTGAGCTTGAAATTGCTGATGCTAAGTTCAAGATGTTTTTTTGGTATAAACAAGGCTTCACTTTCTTAGGGCCTGTGGGAATTCCTTTTTTTCCTTTATTCTGGAAGGGTTCAAAAATCAGCTCACTAGGGCTGAGAGTAATTCCACTTAATAAAGCTGCCGCACAAATTGATTTTAAAACATGGCTGCTTGTCCTTGATGCCACAAATGTCATTACTCCTACATTTTCAAACTCTGAGTCTCTTAACTTCAGCTCAACAGTCCACAATATTGGAGCAGGAAGATGGTTTGTTTATCATTTTAAAAAACAGCGCTTGCCTGAAAAACTCAAACTAGTTATTCAAGGTGCTACTCTTAACAATAAAGAGGTTCCTAAAAAAAATATTTTATTTAACGTAAAAAAAAAATGGCATTACGTACCACTTATCTACAGACATACAGAGTGGCCATATACTCATGAACTCCCTTGTAAGAGCTCATGATTATTTGTCGACCTTACAATTACTTTTAGTCTTTTTTACATGGAAATCAACAATCTCACTTTCTGCAATAAAATCAAAAGCATAAGTATCTTTTGGGTCAAGCTCTCTTAATCTAAACTGTCGCCCTAGATGTCCTCTAACTGCCACGAGAGGATCTTGTGTGCTTACAGTAATTGAAAGAAAACCTTCACCATTAAAATCAATACCAAACTCTCTACAAATATCAATATAAGCATTGTATTTATATTTTAAAATATTTGTATACTGAGAAAGAATACCGCCTTCTACTAATTGGTAACGTCCTATTAATTTCTCTTTTAGTTCTTTAGCTTTTTTGTGCATACTCTTTGCTTGCTCTTCGCTAACTCTTTGTATCGCAACCTTAATCTGATCTTTAGCATAAATGAGCTCAGCCAGCTCTGGTTTAAAATTTATTTGTAATGCTCTTTCATTCACAGAACCTAAAATAAATAAGCTAGAGTCTTTGATTGTTTTATTAGTTGTAAGGGCCTTTGTTGGTATATTTAAAACTTGAACTTCAAATAATTTACCCTCTTCATCGACTCCGAAATACCAGTCCTGAGAACTAGAGTCTTTTGCAGGAACTTTCCAAACCCCTTCATAATTATGAAGAGTTGCTCCGTAGACAATGCTTGATAATAAAAGAGTCAAAAATAGGATTTTTTTAGATAAATTCATGATCCTTAAGTTAACGAAATCACGGTTTTATTGGAACAGATTATGTAATATTTACCGTTATAAGTGATTTTATTTAACATGAGGCTAGAATACCTAGGCTTATGAAAACACTACTAACTATCTACATTCTTTGCCTTTCCACAAATATAGTTTGGGCAGATACGAGTATCTGTGAGCCCTATAATAAAAGGGATATCTACCTGTCACAAATAGACCATGATGCCCTTGAGATCTGTGAAAAGGCCGTTGGCTTTGCAAGGGACCTTGTAAGTGATGTCCCTGAAGAGAGTCAATTCTGGAAATTATTTTTAAGTGATCTATATAAAGATCATCCTGCACGTCAGTACTTTGAAGGCATTAATCTTCAAAAATACTATATCGCTGAATTACCCTCTTCTCACCAATGTACAACAACCATTGACCCAGTCACTGGTGATACTGAGCAATACTGCCAACCTCTTGCCCAGCATATAGAAAGACCCTATAGCAAAAGAGGCCCTGTCTATTATAAAACTGTCTTTAGGGAAGTACTAAAGCATACAATTGAAACTTACAAGAAACCCGAAATTCTTCAATAACAAAAAAAAGGCTACCCATATAAGGTAGCCTTTGATTTTTTTATGTCTAATTTAATTAGTCTAGTTTGAAATCTTTAAGCTTATCACCCAAAGTAACAGTTTTAACTTCTGTCTGCTTACCAAAACTTTGAACATTTTTAGCATCATCAGCTTTACCTACAGATTTGATAGAAAGAGCAATCTTTTTTGCTTCTTTATCAACACTAATAACCATTGATCTTGGACGATCACCTTTATTAATAACATCTGTTGGCTTTTCAACTCTTTCTTCGCTTAGCTCTGAGATATGAATAAGACCTTCAATACCTGTTTCAAGCTCAACAAAAGCGCCGTATTCAGTTACACGAACAACTTCTGCTTCTACAAGAGAACCGACAGGAAACCTATTCTCAATATTTTTCCAAGGATCTTCTTCTAATTGCTTAATACCAAGACAGAATTTCTGATTTTCTTTATCAACGCTAATAACAAGTCCTTCAATTTCTTGTCCCTCTTTAAACTCTTCTTGAGGGTTAACATTCTTTCTTGTCCAAGAAATATCTGAAACATGAATAAGAGCATCAATTGCTTCACCAATATCAACAAAAACGCCAAATTCAACAATAGACTTAATTGTACCTTTAGCTTTTGTACCTATTTTAAATTTCTTTTCTAAGTCATCCCATGGATTAGGCTGGAGTTGCTTAAGTCCAAGAGAGATTCTCTTATTCTCAACATCTACTTCTAACACTTCTGCTTCAACTTTTTCACCAATAGTCGTGTACTTAGTTGGATGCTTCGGTTTATTTGACCAATCTAATTCACTTACGTGGATAAGACCTTCAATTCCATCATCTAACTCAACAAAGATACCGTAGTCTTTGATTGAAACAACTTCACCTGAAACTTTTTTACCAAGCTCATATCTTGAAGAAGCCTCTTCCCAAGGATTTGGCTGAACTTGCTTAAGACCAAGAGAAACTCTTTCTTTATCAGAGTCATACTTAAGGATCTTAACTTCAATTTCGTCACCAACATTTAGGATATTGCCTGGATGTTTAACTCTTCCCCAACTCATATCAGTGATATGCAGAAGACCGTCAACACCACCAAGGTCGATAAATGCACCATAGTCAGTGATATTTTTAACAATACCCTTAACAATCATGCCTTCATTAATCTGACCAAGAGTTTCACCTCTTAGCTTATCTCTTTCTTCTTGAAGGATTGCACGACGTGAAAGAACGATGTTTCCACGTTTCTTGTTAAACTTGATAACCTTGAAATTCATTGTCTTACCAATAAACTTATCAAGGTTTCTTGTTGGACGAATATCAATCTGAGATCCTGGCAAAAATGCCTTCACTCCGATATCAACACTTAAACCACCTTTAACTTTAGCGATAACAGTTCCTTCAACTGGATGACCGTTTTCACAAGCTTCACTGATTTTGTCCCAAGCCTTAAGAATTTCAGCTTTGTCTTTTGAAAGAACTAAGTTCCCAAGTGAAGATTCAAGTTTCTCTAAATAAACTTCAATCTCATCACCTTCAGCAACCTTAAGTGTTCCGTCATAGTTTTTGAATTCTCTCGCAAAAACGAGTCCTTCTTGTTTGTAACCAATGTCTACAGTTACAAAATCGTCCGTAATTTGAACGATTTTCCCCATGAATACTTCACCTTCAGTAAAGTTTTTGAGTTGCTCTCCTTCTAAAAGTCCTTCAAACTCATGTTTTGGCTTTGTTTCTGTGTCTTCACCATACACAACGTCATAGTCTTCCAACCATTTTGGAAGTCCTTGATTTTCTGATGTCATAATTTTACCTCGAAAAATAACAGCGATAACCCTCCTACTGGAGGGGAACTGTATTTATAAAGGAGAATACCTTTTCTGTCTAATGGAAACCCTTAGAAGCCAAGCTCATGAAAAGCCGTATTTAAGTGAGCAAAGTAAGTTTGTCGGCAATGATCTTGCGAAATAGTAGGAGCGATCTTTGCTGCAGCCTTAAGGTATTTGCTATGATTGTTTAATATTTTCAGACATTTAGATCTTAAGTCTCTCGAATCTTGGGGCTTAAATGACTCTCCGTGTCCTCCAGGAAGACAAAACAAATTACTCTGCATCGGCGTGCGGGCGGTCAGTATTGGAACTTTGCTTGCAAGGGCCTGAAGTGCAAAAAAAGACTCCAATATATCCTCACCTAAATCGAGCCAGATATCAGCGGATAAATGTCCATCATCAACAATACTTTCAAAAAAAACATTCTGATCCAATCCAAAAAGAACTGCTTTCTCCTGAAGTTCATTATAAAGAATATGTGTTCCCCAAGGCTTCTCAGTTAGAAAATTTATTCTAATTTTTTTATCTTTTGTTGCTAGTTCATCAATAACTGAATTGAATGTGTAAAAAAGAATTTCATAGGGCTCAATACGCTTAATGTGATTGGGAACCAATATAGAAAGATAAAAATCAAAATCCTTTGATTTAGACTTTTTAGAAAAAGGCTCTACCCCTAACCCTATAGAATTTATTCTTTTAGATGAAACTTTAAATTTTTCCAAGATAGCATTTTTATGGACTTCTGCTGGTATAAGAAATTGATCAA
>CAYGJN010000155.1:0-4683 GCA_964350135.1 uncultured Bacteriovoracaceae bacterium
CTTCAACCCCCGCCCCCGCCAGCTCTGGTTTGTATTTATTTTGTTTATAATCAGTTCTGGAGTTAAGAGCTCCTAGCATTTTTAAAATTTCTGGGTGAATACCATGAACACCAATTTCCATTTGAGCTTTTTCTCCAAGCTCACGCAAACGTCCCTCAAATTCTTGTTTTGATTTCTCATAAAACTCTTCAATCTTGGCAGGATGTATTCTTCCGTCATCTAATAATCTTTGAATGGTTTGCTTAGCAATCTGTCTTCTAACAACATTAAAGCTTGAGATAACAACAGTTTCTGGAGTGTCATCAATAATTAAATCCACACCACAGATTTGCTCAAAAGCACGAATATTTCGACCTTCACGACCAATTAGACGGCCTTTAATATCATCGCTTGGAAGCTCAACGGAGGTAATTGTTCTCTCTGCTACATACTCTCCAGCAAAACGTTGAATGGAGATACCAACAATTCTCTTTGCTTTCTTCTCAGCTTCTTCTTTAGCCTCTTCTTCTATCCTAATAATGGTTTTAGCTACATCAACTTTTGCCTCTTCAACCATTTGATCCATTAGTTTTTGCTTGGCTTCGTCTTTTGTCATTTGAGCCACTCGCTCTAATTCAACAACAATTTCCTGGCGTTTGCTTTCATACTTTTCTTTAATTTGATCAATTGATTTACGTTCTTGCTTAAGATCTTCGAATTTGGATTCTAAACTTTTCTCTTCTTTATCAAGCTCTTTAGCTTTTTGCTCAAGAGACACTTCTTTTTTTGTTAAGTCTTTTTCTTGCTCTTGAACTTCTTTTAAACGTTTTCTCGACTCTTCTTCAACATTTTGTCTTTCCTCGCGGGCATACTCTTTTGCATCTTGCTTAGCACGTCGTCTGATATCCTCAGCTTTAGACTTTGCTTTTTCAATAATTGCATCAACTTTACCTTTTCTTTCTTTTTCGAAGGCCTTAAGTTTTGCAGTTGGAATCATATATCCAACACCAAAACCAACACTTAGTGCAGCGGCTCCAATACCTATTGCTACAACGTCCATCCCAAACTCCTCTATTTGAAACAACGAATGATTTCTGAGTCAGTGACGATAAAATCTACTTTTTCGTCATGTTCCTCTATGGGTAAATCATCAACAATTTGTTCCTTAAAACATATTCCTATTTTTGTTCCTTGAAATTCTTTCAAGTACTTATCGTAATAACCTTTTCCCCGTCCCAACCGGCAACCTTCTCTCGAAAAAGCCAGGCCTGGAACAAGAAGAGTCTCTGGTATAACAATCTTTGAATCTTCGGGAGGCACTAAAACCCTTACTCCGTAATCAAAGCTTTCAACCAAATCCACCTGCTTGCATTCTAAAAAAACCATCTCGCCATTAGCAACAAAACGATTATATGCAAGCCTCCACTTCTTATCTGTTTTAAAAAATAAGTCGGGCTCTGTATCAAGAGGTGAAAAACAACCTATAACTCCACCTTCTAAATCTTTCAAAACTACATTTAACTGGGCAACAAGAGCGGATGATTTCTCAACTCTTTGAGGCCTTATTCTCTTAAGAGTATTCTTCATTTTAATACGAAGAGGCTCTTTTTCTTCTTTTGCCACAATTACACACCAATAAATTTATGGGATACGTTAGGAAATCAAACAGTTTGGCCTGGGATAACTTCTTCAATAAAATGAAGAGCATCCGCAGCTGTAGACTTAAGTTGATCGATATCTTTTTTTAAGTCTTTTTCCAAAGCAAGTTTATCAGAAGCGATTTTTAAAGCAGTAAGTATTACTGTTTCGTTTCTATCGAGCTTGGAAGATCTGTCTTTAATATGATTGATTTCTGTTTTTACAAGATTAACGACTTCTTCTGGGTCTATACCATCTTCGCGGTTAGCCTGAAGCTTAACTTTAATACCCAAAATGTCGTATTCTTTAACGTGGTTTCCCATCTTTATAAGTTAATTCAAAACCTTGCCGCCGTCAATGAATTGACTTTAATTTAGCATAGCGTCTAGGTACTGATTTACATCGAATCTATTAAGATCTTCAACAGTCTCCCCAACACCAATATATGAAATAGGCACCTGGAGTTTATCAACAATATTTACTGCACTTCCGGCCTTGGATGAACCGTCACATTTAGTAAAAATCAGGCCAGTAAGGCCCAGGGTTTCATTAAACTCTTCAGCTTGGCGCAAGGCATTTTGACCAGTAATTGCATCAATAACAAGTAGTACTTCATGAGGAGCATCTACATCCAACTTAGAAAGAACATTTTTACTTTTTGCAAGCTCTTGCATCAAGTTGGATTTAGTATGAAGCCTTCCAGCAGTGTCCAATAAGCAATAATCTGCTTTTTCTTTTAAAGCTACTTGCAATGCCTCATAGCCAACACCACTTGGGTCTGAATTTTCTTTGGCCCGTACCATCTGAACGCCTGCCCTATCACACCACACTTGTAATTGATCAACAGCTGCGGCCCTAAAAGTATCGCAAGCTCCAACAACAACTGTAGCTCCTTGCCTCTTAAGCTTTGTTGCAAGCTTTCCAATAGTCGTTGTTTTCCCAGCTCCATTTACCCCAACAACCATAATTACTTTTGTTTTTCCTGTATGGGTAAACTGAAAAAGATCCTCAGTGAGCTTTTGCTGAACAGGAGACATTTTATTTAAAAGAATTTCTTTAATAAAAATCTTAAGGTTTTCTACCGTGTACTCTTGATTGCCAATATTATTTTTTAGCTCTGAAAGAATTTGCTGTGTTGCTTGAGGACCAAGATCTGCTCCATAAAGGACCTCTTCTACTTCGTCGATAAGATCATCTGAAATACCTTGAGAAAAAGCAGATGTAATTTTTGACCAAAGACCTGTTCTAGATTTTGAAAGTCCCTTATGAAGACGATTATTCCAATTTTCCTCAGGCTTTTTTTCTACTAAAGGATCAACTTGCTTTAAAGGCTTAGTCGTTGCTATTTTAGATATCGAAAAAAGCTTTATCGTCGTAGCAAGAATCATTATAATAGATAAGCTTGCTCCATAAACATCAAAAATATTAGCTTCGATTTGAAAGCCTAGAACGTTATAAATATTTTGCATTAACTCAATCATTTTTTCCTCATTATCGCTCAGCGATAGTTATTAAATTCCACAGCATTCTAGCACTTGCTCCCCAAAAATTTAACATCTCAGGTGACTTACTAGAAAGATTTTTTATTTCTTTGTACTCCTCAGAGAGTAATGTTCTATACATTAGCTTTCCATTAGTTTCCGAACCAAAACGCTTGGCATAAGACCAATTTTTTTTATTAAGTAATAAATTCATTTTAACTTGAAACAAAAGATCCCATTCACCGTTACTCTTAACTCTGTTAGTAAAATCATCCACTGAACCTTTCCATTTTAATACCACAGGGATAATTGCTGTCTTATTAGCAGTTAATACGGCCGGCAAAATCCCAAAATTTTCAAGTCTTCTGGAATCTAAGCTAGTCTCTTCTTCAAATTCTCTTAGGGCCACTTCTACTGGATGGATTTCATGAGCTAGTTTATGCCCCCCAATAAAAGCAATTTGACCTCTATGTGAAGGCATTGTCTGACTACGCTTTATAAAAATCAAACTATCTTCTAAGAAAACCATCGCAACACTACCATGCCATATAGAAGGATCTTTTATAAGCGCAAACTCATCAAGGTAAAGCTTGTACTTGTGATCCCAAAGATCCATTGGTAATTTATCTGCAACTAGATCTAAAAACACAGGAGTCCTTTTGCTAGAGAGACTAAATTATCAATTCCAAACCATTAGGGCCATAAGGGATTATTTTAACGCCAAAGGCTTTGTAGACGTCATAACCCCACCCGTAGTAGAGTGCCCCGTTATCGAGCCGCATATTCAAAGCTTCCAACTCTATTCAAGTTATAAAAAAGAACTTCAAAACCTCCATCTTCACACATCACCTGAGTTTTATATGAAGTTTCTTTTAAGCCTAGGAATGGATAAAATTTTTCAAATTTCATATTGTTTTAGAGATGAACCGAACTCTCCAATTCATAGAAAACAATTTCTTATGCTTGAATGGTACGAAAGAGATATAGAGCTTCATCATCTTATAGAGAGAGTGATCGATCTAACAAAGTCATGCCTCAAAACTTTTGGTAAAAATGAAAATATTAGTTTCACAACTCTAAGCATTCAAGATCTTTTCAAAAAAGAGTTAAGCATAGATATCCTGAATTTCTTAGACAAAGACAGTATCAAAGAACTAATTGGAAGTAAGTTTCCTGAAGTTCCCTTACCTAAAGTTGAACTTCCTTGGGAGGACTATTATCATTTATTATTTCTTAACCTAATAGAGCCTAAGTTAAATCAATATCCATTTTTAATATTAAAGGATTACCCTGCACCTCTTTCGGCCCTTTCTAAGATAAATAATAAAGACCCTCGTATTTGCGAAAGGTTTGAGTTTTTCATTAATGGAGTTGAAATTGCTAATGCATACAATGAATTAACTGATATTGAAGAGCAAAAAAAACGTTTTGAAAATTTCAATGCAACTAGATCAAAACTCTATGGATACAAACAGAACACGCCAACTCTTCTTTTTAAGGCCCTTGAAAACAAATTACCTCAAAGCTGTGGAATAGCTTTAGGAGTAGAAAGATTCATGGGAGCTCTATTGAAAATTGATAATAC
>CAYGJN010000156.1:0-4647 GCA_964350135.1 uncultured Bacteriovoracaceae bacterium
ATATATATCGCATAGACCATCTCTTTTAATTTTCTAATTAATTTTTTATCGCTTGTAAGAAAAAGATTTTTCACTAATTGCATTGTTAAAGTGGATGCACCTTGGGCAAAACTCATTGACCTAACATCTACCCAAATTGCTCTTGCAACGGAAAATAGATCAACACCTTGGTGTTTTATAAAACGATAATCCTCAACACCAATAAGGCCTCTCCAAATAACGCCCGGTATTTCCTCAAATTTAAGTCTATGTTGGTAACAATAAATAATGTCGCATGTGTTCATTTTTAAATTAGGAAGTTTTATGTCTTCTTTTATAAAAAATCTTTTTCCCTGTTTTTCAAATGAAGTTTTATTTTGGAGTAACCAATCTTGAAAACTTTGATCTTGCTCCGAAAATAGAAAATAGGTTTCGAGCAAATTTTTTGAGATATAGGACTCTGCGTCCAGACTCGATTCCCGTAAAACCACATCTTTAGACAGACCCTTTGAGGTTAGAGTTTCAATATTGATTGACTGAATCCAATAATAAATAATTGACCCTGCGCCAATTAATCCCAAAAGGGATAAAAATCCAAGTGCGATCATGATCTTTTTAAGGGTAATTTGACTCTTCAAGTTAAAACCAAGTAGTTTGCCAGTTTATTTGTATTTTCATATAGTTCTAAGGTTATTTTCCATTGTATTCAAGGAGTCTCAAAGTGTCTTTGAAAAGAACACTTCCTCTCGCATTCTTAATTTTAACTTTTGCATCACAGGCCTATGCACTTCCAATTGATTGGGGTGGTGTTTTTGCAATAGACTCAACACTTATTGATTCCTTTACAAGATCTAAGGATACAACGGTTTCCGCCTCGGATGGTAACCAAGTTGTTGATAGAAGTACAAGTGATTCAAATGATGCTTCTTTTCAAACTTATATTTTTAGATTGAAGCCAACCATTGTTGTAAACGATAGCGCTACTCTTTTTGGTGAGTTCACTACCGGCTATGGTAACGGTGGATATTTTGGTTCAGGTGATGAGCAAGTAGGAAATAATGCTGGTGGAGCTGGTGCGAATACTGTTGGTAACACTCTTTATACTTACAACACCTACAGAAGTAATCTAACTGTTAAGCAATTATACGCTAAGTACTACTCTGATACTGCTACTTATATTGTTGGTAGGCAGCCATTACATTGGGGTATGGGTGCTTTGTTTAATGGTGGCCGTGAAAAATTTGATCGTCATGCAAGTATTGAAGACGGAATTATGGCAGAGCTTACTATTTCAAACTTTAGACTTGCTCCTTTTTATATGAAAGTTGATAACGGATCTAATCTTGATAAAGAAGATGATATTAAATCAACTGGTGTAATGGCTGAATACATTAACCCAGAAAAAGATTTTTCTTTTGGTTTATTGTTTGCAAAACGTAAGCACCGTCGATTTTCCACTGAGCTAAACAGTGGTATTAATAATATTAGCCTTGAGTCTGCAGAGGTTAAGATCACTGATATCTATCTTGAAAAAGGATGGAGTCGTTTTAATATAAAAGTTGAAGTTCCTATTCTCGAAGGTGAGTTAGGTAATGTTTATACTGAAGCAGATATGGCCGCTTATGCTAGTAGAGTCAGTGATTATAAAGCACGCGCATTTTTAACTGAGATGAAATATGAGTTCAATCCAAAATGGACTGCTCAAATTAATGCAGGTTCAATTACTGGAGACAACGGTCCTTCAAAGTCTCCTCAATTTCAAGCACTTTATCTTCACCCAAATTATCAGATTGCGAATCTTCTTTTCCGTTATAATCTTTATGCTGTGAATGGAAATAATAATGTGAATATTTATGATTCATATATGACCAATACAAATTTTCTAAAATTAATGGCCCAATACAGTACTGATAAATGGGTATGGAAACTTGCATTTATTTGGGCAAAAGCCAATGAAACAGCAAGTGTTGGAAATACAAGTTTTAATCACCAAACAAATAAAACATTTTTAGCTGTTTCTGATCAGAATGAAGATCTTGGCTACGAGTTAGATTTAAATTTTGAGTATGAGTGGAATACAAATGTTTCAATTGTTGGTGCTCTTGGTTACCACTTTGTTGGTGACTACTTTAAGTTCACAAACACTGTTCAAGATGGCGAACCAGTACTTCAGTCAGTTAAAAACTCTTACGCTGCTCAAATTCAAGCAATTATGACTTTCTAATAATTGCCATAAGGATATGAATAATTACCTGCTGGGGACCTATTAGGATAACCTGCAGGTGGTCCAAACATATTTGGCTGTTGATAACCTTGAGGACTAACAGCCCCTGGGTTACCACCAATCGGCATTGAATGCATCTGTTGATACCACTGAGGGCTACCTGCTTGAACACTTGCCCCACCTTGAAGCATCATTAAACTTGGATCATTCATAGCAAAATTATTTTGGGCACCCATGTTAAATGGCTGCTGGAATCTTCCTTCCATATTAGGAGCTCCATAATTGCTATAATAATCATACTGATTTAAATATGGTGAGTGCAATTGCTGACTAGGGCTTGCAGCAAATCCTTCAGAGCGTATACCACTATTCATCATTGGATTTTGAAATGCAGCTCCACCTGGCTGGAGATAATTTCCTTGCGAAGAATATTGTTCAGTATAATATTCTCTTAATGCGTCTTGCTCTAATTGATTATAAACAGTGTATTGTCTTTGAAAAGCAAGTGCTTGTTGCTGTAAAACCATTTCTTGGTTTTTCAAAGTTGCCATATCCATCGTGTAATTATTTTGAACCTGATGACAGTCTTGTTGTAAACTATTCCAGCCTGATCTTGTAAAAGGCTGCATGGTAAGTAATCCACCGGCATAGCTCTTTGTTCCAGAACATGATTGGGCCATTTGCTGATAAGCTTTTACATTAAGACTTCTTATTTGTTCTCGAACTTGCTGTAGCTCACTTGATTTTTCATAATAGTTTTCACTATAAAGGCTCGATCTTTTGTCGGAGTCCGGAGTAAAATTCTCTCTATAATTCTCACGAGCAATCTTTTCTTCATGAGCTTTTTTATGACTTCCTATCTCTTTTCCTACATAGGCCTTGTGTCTGTTGGAAACTCTTGTAAGCAGCGTCTCAAATTTTAATTTAGAGTTTGTATCAAGTGCTCCAGCTGCAACTTCTCCTATAAATGAAGCTTTCTCTGCAAGATTAAATTCTGCTTTGCTATTAAGAAGCTTAACTGTTTCTTTGCCTCTGAAAAAAGAGTTATACATTTTTTGAAAAAATTCTCTTGTTCTTTTCTTCTCAGCTTCATACTTATCTTCTTTCTTTTTAGAAATCAGATTATGGCGTTCAAGCAGTCCACCCTTTCCTTCTTTGCCCCAAATAAAACTTTTTAAACTTTCAAAAAGAGTTTTAAAGTCAGCACTGTTTTTAAGGTCTGTAAGATCTTCAAGCTCACGTGCTTGAGCTGCAAAACGCTCAGCTCTATCTTCCAGCTCATCCATAGCAGTTGCTTCAAGTATTCTTTGAATTGCTTCTACTTCAGGCTTTTTATCTATTTCAGCTAGAATATCTTCAATATCATTTGACTGACATACGTTAGCAAGCCTATGAAGTTCTTTACCTTGTTCCGTAAAAATTCTGGCCTTGTCTGAAATTTTTTGTGCAAATACGCAAGTTGCTATTGGATTTTTTGAAACTTCAATTGGGATATCAAATAGACCTTCAAACTGCTCCTCACTTCCTCTATAACCCCAAACTACTGAAGCATTTTTATTTTGTCGGTCCATATCTATTTTAAAGACCTGTGCCGCTAGTGGCTCGTCTTCAGGAAAAGTGTTCATACATTCTGCAATATCATTGAAACCTTTATTTGGTAAAAACTCCGCCATTGCTACAACTTTCTTATTAGTAGCATCGTAATAATCAATAAATCTAACGTTTGAAGTAAAACAACTTCCATAATAAATTTTAGAAAGATAAAGAACATTGTCTTTTACTTCAATTTCAAGTCGACCATTTTTAGAAAATTTATTAAAAAACTCTAACGGAATTGACTGGGATCCCTCGCAGGCCTTATCTTGATCAGTTTCATTTAGGCTTCCGATAGTATTTGAACTTGCTTTGGTAATCGTTACTGGTCCCTTATTGTCAGTACTAATAAAACTTTTATTATTAGTTTTTTCGACCCTTGTTAAGGCCTTGGCAAAAGGATTAGCAAAACCAAGATTGCTTGTGACTAATAAAACGGAAAATATCAATGTTTTCATACTTATACCCAGCGGTTAAAACGTTCCATCGCAAATTTATCGGTATATTTTGAGAAAATCTTTAAGCTTGCTCAATAATGTGTGTTGGCTAACTAATGAATATTGGGTCTACATCTATCTTAAAATTGAGGTGGGAGGGTTTTTCGTACTCTTTTTCTAGGGTATTTATTAAATTATGCAATTTATTAAGGTCTGATGATCTGACCATAATCATCCATGTAAATTTATTGACTCTTTTTTCGATATTGGCTGGTGCTGGTCCAATGATTGAAACATTTTCAAAATGTTCTTCCTGGACTCTAATAAGAAAATCCTTAATATTTTGAGCTTCATCAATGAGTCTATCTTGAAACTTACTTGTTAGGTATATAAGGATAATCTTTGAAAATGGTG
>CAYGJN010000157.1:0-4564 GCA_964350135.1 uncultured Bacteriovoracaceae bacterium
ACGTCTTGATGTGTGTGCTCACTGGTTTGGTGTGGATTCTAGCTACGATATATTTGCGGTTGTTTTTGCTGAAGAAAAATCTATTCGCTATGCTGTTAAAGAGAATGGACCACTTAGCGTAACATTGAATCAAGAAAGCACTAAAGTAGAGGGCTATTTTGTTTTTAGTAAAAAGTATTACAACAATCTAAAAGATTTAGGTGATCGCCTGCATATGTCTCTTGATTATGGAATTTTTTCTATTATTGCTGTTCCTCTTTTTAGAGGTCTTAAGTTTGTACATGACATAATTCCAAACTGGGGGATAGCTATTATCCTGGTTACCCTGCTTATTCGACTTGTGACATTTCCTCTTTATTACAAGCAAATGAAAAGTATGAATAAAATGAAGCTTATTCAGCCAGAGATGGCCAAGATTAAGGAAAAGTTTAAAGACGATCCTAAGCGACAGCAAAAAGAAACCATGGAACTCTTTAAAAGAACTGGCGTAAACCCAGTTGGTGGATGTTTACCTCTTATTCTTCAAATGCCTATTTTTATTGCTTTTTATTCAGTTTTAACTGTAAGTGCAGAGCTTGATCAAGAAGCATTTTTTGGTTGGATAACTAATCTAACGACCAAAGACCCTTATTATGTTTTACCTATATTGGTAGCGGGAGCTATGTTTTTGAATCAAAAACTTATGCCACAAACCTCTACTGATCCAACTCAGCAAAAGATTATGACTTTTATGCCACTGATTTTTGCTGTGATTTTTATCAATATGCCTGCTGGACTTAATCTCTACATTTTTGTTTCTACTCTTTTCGGAATAGGGCAACAGATGGTAGTGAATAAACGCTTAGTGTAGGTTTTATGAGTATATTTACTGATGACGGGCCTATAATCGCCTGCAGTACTCCTATGGGCAGTAGTGCTTTGGCCGTTATACGTCTTTCTGGTTTTAACAAAATTGAAGACTTAGATGTCTTTTTTAATAATACTGGTCCTATAGAACCAGGCAAGCTTAAGTATTGTTCTTTAGTTGAGCCTTCTAGTAAGAAAATAATTGATGAAATAGTTATAAGTTATTTCAAAGCACCTCGAAGCTTTAATGGTGAGAATATCCTTGAGCTTTCTGTTCATGGGAATCCTTTTAATATTGATCGCATTATTCAGTTATTTATAGATCATGCCAATTTTAGATATGCAGAGCCAGGTGAGTTTAGTTATCGAGCATTAAAAAATAATAAGCTCTCCCTTTCTCAAGTAGAAGGCCTTGATCTTTTCTTGAATGCAAAATCTCATATTATTCTCGACCAAGCTTCAAGCTCTCTTGGTGGTGATTTACAGAAAAGTTATCTTGATCTACGTCATGCTTATTTGAAACTAAAAGCTTCTTTAGAGCTTTCAATAGATTTTTTAGATGATGTTGGAGAAGAGGCAGCTAATAAGAACTTAAATTTTGCTTGGAGTGAATTTTTAGAACAAATAACAACGCTCTTTCAAAGATGCGAGGTTAACCCCAAAAGCCTTCTTTCTCCAGAGGTTGTTATCGTTGGTGCTCCCAATGCGGGAAAAAGCACATTATTTAATAAGTTATTAGCAAATGATCGCTCTATTGTTTCTAGCCAAGCAGGAACAACAAGGGATTACGTTTCAGAACATATTCAAATTAATAATTGTGAGTTTAAATTAATTGATACGGCTGGGCTAAGACTAAGCAGTGATGAAATAGAACAAACAGGTATTCAAAAAGCTGTTGCTTTAATACAAGACGCTTTTTTAAAAATTCTTGTCATAAATCCTTTTGATCATGATCAAAATTCTATTTCAGCTGTAGAAAATATTGAGTTTGATATATTAATTTTAAGTCATGCTGATAGTGATAATAGTAATTTTTCTTTAAATAATTTACCTAAATATAAATCTTATCTTTGGGCCAGTTTTTTGACTGGTCCCATAGGACCACAAAATAGTTTTATTAAAACTGGTCCTATAGAACCATTTAATAGTTTTATTAAAACTGGTCCTATAGAACCATTAGATCCAGATGTTTTGCTTAATTTTATTTCTTCTAAATATCTGGAATTGGGTTCAGGGGATCCGATCTTAGTTCCAAGGCAAAGGGGTAAAATCAAAGAAATCATGGATAAATCCCTGCAATTTCAAGAGGTTATGTTGTCTGAGAAAGATATTGGCATTTTGGACTCAGAGCTCTCAATTGTCGGTCAATGTATTGAAGATTTGCTTGGATTAGTCCAAAAAGATGAAGTTCTCTCACATATTTTCAATAACTTCTGCATCGGTAAATAAATATTGTTTGTATAAAAAATGCTCTAACTATTTAAAATCTGATATTTTTCCTATATATACCATTCCATGTCAAAATCGAGTTATTTTGAAATTATTATTGTTGGTGGAGGTCATGCAGGTCTTGAAGCTGCTAATATTTGCGATCAATTCCAATTTAAAACTGGCCTTATCTCAATGCCAGGTGTTCCCATTGCCTCTACACCATGTAACCCAGCTGTTGGCGGTGTTGGGAAAGGGCAAGTTGTTCGTGAAATTGATCAACTTGGCGGTGTAATTGGTAAGCTTGCTGATGAATCAGGAATTCAATATAGAATTTTAAATGAATCCAAAGGTTTTGCAGTTCGTTCTACCAGGGTTCAAGTTGATAAAGATCTTTATTCTAAAAATGCTCAAAAACATTTAGAAACTTTGAGTAATGTTCAACTTATTAGCGAAACGGTTGAAGGAATAGAAAAAATTGATGATTCTTTTATTATTCGAACTAATCTCAATGAATATAAATCAAAAAAATTAATTATTACGACAGGAACTTTTCTTGCGGGAAAACTTCATTGCGGAAGTGAAATGAATCCCGGTGGCCGAATAGATGTATCAAGCTCTGTTGGAATGAATGATTTATTTCCTTTGATTGAAACTCTTCCTAGAAGATTCAAAACTGGAACGCCACCTAGACTTAAAAAAGATTCAATTAAGACCGAGTCTATGATTGAG
This sequence comes from uncultured Bacteriovoracaceae bacterium, assembly GCA_964350135.1. GTDB lineage: Bacteria > Bdellovibrionota > Bacteriovoracia > Bacteriovoracales > Bacteriovoracaceae > CAYGJN01. The sequence goes on from CAYGJN010000157.1 coordinate 3,007, forward strand.
CAGAAAAGTGATGATCAAACTTCTAATTTTCATTGGTCCTATAGAACCAATGGTCGCCTAATAAAGCAGCTTTCATGTTTTATTACTCATACCAATGAGAGCACTTTGGATATTATTCGCAAGAATAAAGAAAAATCTCCAATGTTTAATGGTCAAATTCAAGGCATTGGCCCAAGGTATTGCCCTTCAATTGAAGATAAAGCTTTTAGATATGAAGACAGAAACCGTCATCATGTATTTGTTGAGCCAGAGGGCCATAGTTGCTCTACAGTCTATCCCAACGGCGTTTCCACATCTTTGCCTAAGGAAATTCAAGAATCGTTTATACGTACAATTGAAGGCCTTGAGAGTGCAGAGATTGAAATTCATGGTTATGCAGTTGAGTACGATGTTGTTAACACAACAAAGCTATCTCTTGGTTTGGAGTATAGAGATATTGCTGGCCTGTACTTTGCCGGGCAAGTTAATGGTACAAGTGGTTATGAGGAAGCGGCGGGTCAAGGCTTAATAGCAGGCATAAATGCTTGTTTTTCCTTATGCGATAGAGAACTTTTTATTTTAAATAGAGCGCATTCTTATATTGGCGTCATGATTGATGATCTAGTTTCTCAAACCAGGGATGAGCCTTACAGGCTTTTTACTGCAAGATCTGAGAATAGATTATTTTTGCGTGAAGATAATACTGTTATCAGAATGGCTTTATACAGAGAAATGTTAGGCCTTAATTACAGACTAGATCAATACCAGGCTGATTATTTAAAACAGTATGATGTTTTATCTGACTTAATTGAAAATTATATTTTTAAAGCTTCTGAGCATAAAGTCTATTTCGAGGAGCAAGGGTACAAGGATTTCAACGGTGGTGGTGTAAAATTTAAAGATATTTTACGCATTGTGAGCCACGACCCTATAAATGTTCTACGTGGAACATTGAATCGCGAAGGTTTGGCCTTTGATGAGGAAGTTATAAAAACTGCTGCTATAGAGGCTTTTTACTCTGGCTATATTGCAAGAAATGACCTGCAATTTGAAAGATCTAGAAGAATGGATCATAAGCCTATTCAGGCATTTGAGCTTTTAGGGTCTTCAAATATATCTTTTGAGTGCAAAAGTAGGATTAAAGAAGTCATGCCTGAGACATTTGGGCAACTCAAGCGGCTAGAAGGTATAAGACCTGCAACACTTGTATTTGTGGCAAGTCAGTTATGAATGAATTTTGCAAAAACTATCTAGAAATTGCCACAGGAGAGCTGGCAGGTCTCAATCTCACAAGGATTCTTGAACCAAATGAGTTTTATGAAAAACAATACTTGGATTCAATTGTTCCTCTTGGTAAATCCCCTAGTTTTAAGAAAAGTCTAGAGTCCACGGGGTTATTGGTTGATATTGGTTTTGGTGGTGGCTTCCCTATTTTAACCTTAAAAAATGAAATCCCAGCCCTTAAGGCACTTGGCCTAGAAGCAAGATCCAAAAAGGCCAAAGCTGTAAGGCTTATTTCGGACAAGCTTAATTTTAAAGATATGAATGTTGGGAATAAAAGAGTTGAACAAAGCATGTT
>CAYGJN010000158.1:0-4477 GCA_964350135.1 uncultured Bacteriovoracaceae bacterium
ACTGCTCCATATTCACACCCCTCCCACGCTCTAGGTTATCATTAAACATCACAACAAGCTCATGCACTCTTTGTCTTCCATTATTTTGTATTATTTCTTTTTCTTTATCTACTTTTAACTTTGTTAGCTCAAGGCCTTTTTTGATTTCTTCAAGTCTTTCCTCAGTTTTTCTTATATCCTCAGCAACTTTTATATTATTATCAATTTTAACAGTTGAAATCTCGTCTTCACCTTGTTCTCTAACGCTATCAACCCGTTTTTTGTAATCTTGTTTAAGCTTGTCTAAATGTTCTTCTTGTTGAGCTACCAAGTTTCTCTGTTTTTGAATATAACGAGAATGTGATACGTTCGGATTAGTTTTCATCTATCCTTTGTGTTATCTGTAATTGTTTTTTATAAGGGCTTTCACAATACTCTTTTCTAAGACCTGTATAGCCAGGGCAAATCCAAGTTCGTACAAGATCTACTTCTATATTCGTTGCACCGCCATGGTAGCTAACATAACTTATAGGATCTAAAGTCGATGTTGCTAAATAAGCTGGGTTGTCTTGAATAAATACATGCTTAGATTTTACATAGTATTGAAAAACTCTATATTCTGCCTTTGAATTAAAAGAGGTAATAAATAAAAGAATAAGAAGATACTTCATTAGTGAATCCCTGGTTTTCGGTCTAGAACTTGAGATTCAACCATTAATAAGAATTCATTAATAAAAATCATACGATCAGACTTGTTTAATGACATTAGTATTGTTCTCTTTCGATCGATACTTCTATGTTTGTCCATTCTTTGAATTATCTCTCTAGAGAGTTTTTTTGTTTTCTGAGTACTTTTAATACTTGTTTTATTTTCGAGATATTCATTAAACCAAGAGTTGTAAAATAGTGGATAATGTCCATGAATTGCCATTTTAATAAATGAACTCAGGTTTGAGCTTGGATGGAAAGTAGAAGATCTTTTTGGTTTAGTACTAGCTTGTTTTTGCACACATACTCCCTTATTTTAATGCTATTACAGTTCTTCATTAAGAATCAGAGGGTATTTTTTTCTTAAAAGCTGAAAGTTTCTTTATAAATGGTAATTATTTTTGTTAAGATGATAGAGAGTTAGTTCTATCAAGGATGATAAAATGAACATATTACTAGGATTGTTATTTTTCACGCTCTCTTATTCAGCATTTTCTTTAGTGGACTATACCGAAGGGAGTTCATCAGAGCTTTTACAGATCTCCGGTCAATCATCTACTAAGATTAATAAACCTTCTCCAAATACAAGAAGCCGTTCTAAAAGCTCGGGTAATACGAGTGGCTATGGATTAAAGCTATCTCCTTATTATAAGAGTGTTAAAGTTAAATCTGATAAAGAAGGAACTGTTGATTTTACTGGTATTAAGCTTGATCTCCATACTCCCTATAATATTTTTCTTAGAAGTAATTATGCGAGAGGTGCATCAAGGTCAGTCTTATTAGCAAAAAGCTCTTCTTCACAAGATGGCAATGCTGAAGCCTACCTTGGATTTAATTGGTTTACTATTGGACAAGGTAAAGGGGCGGCCAAAGTTGATATCTTATTCGGTGGTAGATTTAAAAAAGATGGAACTGATTTTGCAACATCTAGAAATGATCGCATTGTTTCAGTGGAGACGACAAAGTCTATTGAGCAATTTACTCTCGGGTTTGGTGCTGACTATACCTTAACAGGTACACCTGAGGATGAAATGGAGATGGCCATTGGCAATGTCTTTGCCTACAAAATGGCATTTGGCTGGGTAATCTCTCAAGATATCAGATTTGCTGTTGAAGGTAATATTTATAATATAGCTGAGAATGAGAACGAAGACTTAGATAATAAACTTGATCAAAGTGTTTCATTCTCAAGTATCTCACCTGGAATTTTTCTTGATATCGCTCCGAATGTCTCTGTCCAGTTTGGTGGCTCATTTAGAGTACGAAGGCTTAATACTGATCTGGATATTTCATACACTGATGCTAGGCTATACATGTTTGAAGGTGCTTATGGAAACTCAATCTTTTCGTACCTAACAGTATCTATTTAAAATAGGTCTATTTTGAATACTAATTATTATTTTTGTACGGAATGTAAAACCAGCATTGAAGAATCTAAAGATGTCTTATTAGTGGATGACTCTTCTAAGAAAGGATTTTGTACGGAAGCTTGCATTGAAAAATTTTATGCGCCGGCAATAAATCACTATAGAAAAATAATTAAAGAAAAAAGAAGTGAATTTAAAGTTTCAAAAGAAAGTTTTGAGAATATTGATGAATTAGTAGCATCATGCTTAAAATCTTGCGATGAAGTATGGATGCAAAAAAATGAATTAGATGAAAAAATCTACTTTCTTTATAAAAAGCACAACTCTGAAGATCCTATACATATAGGCATTGGATGTATTTTTTATGAAGGTCAGCCTTCTTTTATTCTTTATCATTGTATGACAACAAATAAGGCATTAATTGAAAGTTTTAAAGTTGGTGAGAAACAAGAAATAGCTAACCTTAAGTCTTCAAAATTTAAAATGGATCCCAAGCTTGAAGAATCTATCGGTCGTAAAAAATCTAGTGAACTGGCCAGTTTAATAGAAAAGAGGCAAGACTCCGATATCCCTATTGATGACTTTCACCTTTATGACTCTTATCTGACAACTACATTGGAAGCTCCAGATGAAATCTACCAATACAAAGATATTGAAGATGATATTCTTTATACTTATATAAAGGTTTTTAACAAGAATAATATTTCTTTTTATTTTATTTGTATCTGTCATTTATTAGACACTGATATAGATAACGAGCAAGATGTATTGTTGCCAGTTTTAAGTTTTCCAACCTTGGACCCTAGCTTATATCAGAATTATCAAAAAGATAAAAAGCTTAGCGGTCAACTTAAGAACTAATAACCTGTGAATTCAAAATAAAGATAATGGCTATTGATTGTAAAGTTATTACAAATATATTCTTTTTCTATACCAGTAGCTTGCACACATGATTCATAAAAAGATTTGTCATCTTCATAAAGAACCATAACACCATTAAGTGGCTTTGATTGAAAATAAGAATCATCAAATTTCACTAAAGATAATTGTTCAAATTGGTCTGCAGTAAATGAAGCACAATATGCGTTTCCAATATAAATAGAGTTTCCATAGGAATCAGAAGTTGTTGGTACTACGCACACACGTCTAGTTTGATGAGATTTATTAAAGCGTACTAATATATGTGATTCATTAGTTGTATTTTGACAAATATCAGTAATGCCTAATGATGATTGAGATTTTCTAAACGGTTCACCTTGGTCAAATTGACAATGAGAAAATCCTTCTGGGTTCGTAGAGTCATTTGGTGTTTGAGTAGTCGGTATGCCACCATTAGTATTTGTACTAGGATTTGCAGTGCCAAATCCAAAGCCTGACTGATTAAAATCGCTCGATTCGTAATCAAGGGGAGTTCTTTTGTCCCTCTGAGGATTACAAGCAACCAGCATTATAAGGCATGAGAATAAAATCCATTTCATAATAGTCTCCCAACTATCATCATATCGGGTTTTCAGTGTAATATATTAGTATGTATTATCATCAAATGGAATTATGAATATTTTCAGAATTAAACTAAAAGTATTATTGTTGGTTATTACTTTAGTCTTAGGGTCTCTTTGTTTTTATATTGTTAAAAACAAAGCATCTTATCTACAAAAAATAATTGATGGAAAAGCTCTAGCAGAGTATTCAAGCACTCAACTTTTACCAAATGCTCTGCGTTCAGGAAAAATAAAAAGCTCCTTAGAAAAAGGCACTATCTTTAAAGAGGATGAACAAAAATGGAAGAAGTTTCATTTTTCTAATTTCTTAATAGATCTTCCTTTTAATAATTTTCTCTTTGATGTTTATTGTGAAATTACTAATGAAAACCCTCTTTATTTTCAATTTAGAGTCCTTAATAGATCAGGTGAGGAATTATTAAGCTTTGAATTCCTAGAAGAGTTAAGACTAAAGAAAAAAGTAAAAGGCAGCTATTTGTTAGAGCTTCCGATTGTCCAAGAGTATAATTTAGCTCGTGATCCCCAAAAGCTATGGATGGATCTTTTCTCCACAGATTTAACTTTAAAAGAAGCTACATGGAATGAGTTTACCTACAAGCTTTTGCTTTCTTATATGCGTAATAAATTTTTACCAAAAAGCTTTTCATCAATGTGGTTTCTTGAAAAAAGTGAGATTGGTGTTGTAGAGAGCAATGAGTTACAAGGAAAAAAGATTGAGATAATTCATTATTATCATAATCAAAATATCTATAGATTTAAACTCACAAGTATTGATAGTCCACAGGCCAAAGCTGTTAGATATAATTTACTTAATAATCTCAAGTTCGCAGCAAAAGATTTTAAACTCGCATCTTTGATCTACAAAGAGTTCCAAGGGCTTAGTTTTAAAGAAAAATCTAGTGGTTCTGGACTTTTATACAT
>CAYGJN010000159.1:0-4399 GCA_964350135.1 uncultured Bacteriovoracaceae bacterium
CACCAATTGCAATGGAGAAGGGACTAAGATTTGCGATCCGTGAGGGTGGTAGAACAATTGGTGCTGGAACTGTTTCTGAAATTAAAGACTAGTCTTAAATAATTAGATAGATAAAAGGGCTCCTTTATTGGAGCCTTTTTTTTGAAGGGTAACCTTCTAAAAAAACTAATCGATGGGAGTATAGCTATACCAAAACCTTTTTAAGGTTTTGGTGGTAGAGCTCTCATAGATAAAAAATTACTGATGGGAGTATAGCTTATCTAAAACCTCCAGGAGGTTTTAGTGGTAGAGCTCTTACTTGCGGCAAAACCCTCCTTTGAGGGTTTTGAAGCTAAGTGACCTTGGCGCCAAGCTTAGCGATAGCTAGCTTGAGCGATAAGGATTAAAATTATTTTCAAATGACCTTGCGGGAGTATAGCTCTAATTGGTAGAGCGGCTGATTCCAAATCAGTAGGTTGGGGGTTCGAATCCCTCTGCTCCTGCCATCAGTAATATTTGAATGAATAGGAATTGGTAGAGCGCTCGAAGCTCCTGAATTTCTAGGTATCGTGATGGCAAGCGGAGAAGGAATTCTTTTTAGGGCCAGTTTGCACTCAAGCAAATTACTTGGGAATCACTAGAACTAGTTCTGTTTGATCTGATCACTAAGCATTCTATTAAAAAATTCAACTAATCTTAATCTTTATTACTTAAAGGAGCTTGTCAGCAGTTTTGACGACTTAAGCTGGAGTTATAAAAAGTTTCAAACTAAAATAAGCTATCAAACAATTTAAGGAGAAAACAATGAAGCAATTTCTTGTTATCGCCTTGGCCCTTCTTTGTGCAGGCGCCATGGCCATGGAAGCTCAGGTAGTAAAAATCTCTTCTGGTTCTAGGGACACACTTCAGCTTGATTCGCTTTGTATCTCATACGGGTACAATAATAGTTATGCAGCAAGGCAGCATTGTGAAAAGGTAAACCAGGCACTTAACCTTATTTCGAATCAAAGAGTCCATTTGAACACTTCTGGTTGTTACTATGCAGGTTATTGTGGCGGTCTTTCTAATGCATACCGTCTTGATACTACAGCTTATACTTACGAATAGCCCATATTAGGGAGGAGGAATCCTCCCTTTCTTAGTCTTAATTCACTTACTCAAATCAAATAAAGTTTTCAATATATATAAGGTCATATGTGCTAATCAGTAGCTCTGGGCCTGCGCAACGCACCACCAAATAAAAGGTATGGACAAAGCTCTCTAAATTGTGCATAAACTCTTAGCTTGTCTAATAAATTAGGGATAAAAACATGAGTGCACTTAAGGAAGCAGATAGTAACAAGTGGATTAATCTATTTGTGGCTATTGTGGCAATCCTTTTAGGATATATCAGTATTGCTTTTTTCAACCAGCTTGGTGAGTGGTTTGATTTGGAAGCAAAAATTAATAATTTTAATATTTTAACTCAGTTTGCAGGTATTGCTATTGGTGTTGTTGCTTTCCTTTATGGAATTAAAAACAGTACCACTTCAAGCTATATGAATGAAGTATATTCTGAGCTAACTAAGGTCATTTGGCCTGATAAGGATTCCACTTTAAAGCTAACATTTACCATCGTTGTGGGTGTTGTTATCTCAGCTGCTTTTCTTTGGGTTGCAGACTTTGGCATTAAAAAATTATTAGAGCTTTTTTATTAAGGTAGAGATTTTATATGAGTGAAGAGAATCAGGTAGAGGAAAAAGAAGTAGAAGCAGCTGGAGAAGTTGAAGCTACTGAAGAGCAAACTGAGCAAGAGGAAAGAATTCTTGCAAAGGGTGATACGCCAGATTTTAAATGGTTTGTAGCTCATGCTCTTACTGGTCAAGAGAACAAGGTTGCAAAAACTCTAAAAGATAGAATTGTGAACTTTGGTTTAACTGAGTACTTTTCTGAAATTCTTATTCCAGAAGAAACTGTTGTTTCTAATGTGAATGGCCGTAAGAGAACAATCAAGAAAAAGTTCTTCCCTGGCTATGTATTGATAAAGATGATTATGAATGATAAGACCTGGCATCTTGTTAAGGATACAGACAAGATAACTGGTTTTCTTGGGGGCTCAACGGATAAGCCTACACCAATAAGCGAAGAAGAAGCTGCATACATGACTAATCAAGCAGTGGATGGCTTCAAAAGACCTAAATCAAATGTCTCTTTCAGTGAAGGTGATTCGGTTAAGGTTATGGAAGGACCGTTTACATCGTTTGTTGGAACAGTTGAAGCGGTTAGTGATAAAGGTAAATTAAAAGTTAACGTATCGATATTTGGTAGACCTACTCCTGTTGAGCTTGATTTCTCACAGGTTGAAAAAGTCTAAAGTTAATTGCGGAGTTAAATCATGGCAAAAAAAGTAGTTGGTTTCATTAAATTACAAATTGCAGGTGGGAAAGCGAACCCATCTCCACCAATCGGTCCAGCGCTTGGACAGAAGGGTGTTAATATCATGGAGTTTTGCAAAGCTTTTAATGCAAAAACTCAAAAAGAAGCAGGTGTTCAGCTGCCAACGATCATTACAGTTTATTCTGATAGATCGTTTACCTTTATTACAAAGACACCGCCAGCTTCATATCTTTTAAAGAGCAAGCTTAAGCTTAAGTCCGGTGCTAATAAGCCAGGACATGAAACAGTTGGTTCAGTTAAAAGAGAAATTGTAGAAGAAATTGTAACTACAAAAGCTCCAGACCTAACAGCTGCAGGTATGGAAGCAGGAATGAAAACGATTGAAGGCTCCATGAGATCCATGGGACTTAAAAAAGACTATTAATATATCTTACGGGAGATAGTCCATTGAGGCTGTCGTATGCACCGAAGGAGTAAAACATGGCTACTAAACGTTCAAAAAAGTACTTAGAAGTACTTAAAAAGTATGATCCTACAAAAGATTATTCTGTAGTAGAAGCTCTTGGTTTAGTTTCAGAAGCTAGCTTTGCTAAGTTTGATGAAACTGTTGACCTTGCTTTTAGACTTGGTGTTGATCCTCGTCATGCGGATCAAATGATTCGTGGTGCACTTGTTATGCCAGCAGGAACAGGAAAAGATGTTCGTGTGGTTGTGATCACTCAAGGCGAAAAAATCAAAGATGCTGAAACTGCTGGTGCAGATTTTGTTGGTTCAGATGATTTAATTCAAAAAATTCAAGGTGGTTGGATGGACTTCGATCGTGTGATCGCTACTCCTGATATGATGGGAAAAGTTGGTCGTATTGGTCGTGTTCTAGGGCCTCGTGGTTTAATGCCAAACCCTAAGCTTGGAACAGTGACAACAGATGTTGTTAAAGCTGTTAAAGAGCAAAAGTCGGGGAAGGTTGAATATCGTACAGATAAGACTGGTATTGTTCACGTTCCAATTGGAAAAAAGTCTTTTGGAAAAGAAAAACTATTAGAGAATTTTAAAGCTATCGCTCATGCCATTGTAAAGGCAAAGCCGGTAAGTGCAAAAGGGACTTATATGAAGTCTCTTACAGTTTCAACTACTATGGGACCTGGAATAAAAGTGGACACTAATGATGCCCTTTCTATTACAGGTGCTTAAATAATAAGGGGTTGATGACAGTCGGCAGCCCTTGAGGCATAGGACCTGCTTAAATCCCCCTCCAGTTTTGGGAGGTGTTAATGTTAACGAGAGATCAGAAAACTGCCATTGTTGCTGGTCTAAGAGAGAAAATCGAGGCATCGCGCGCTCTTTTTCTTACAAATTTAATTGGGGTTCCTTCTAACGAAGCAAACTTGATTAGAAAAAATGTAAGAGATGCTAAGGGCACTATTGTAATTACTCGAAATACTCTTTTACAAAAAGCAGCTGAAGGCACTCCTGCTCAAGAAATGTTGAGTGGGCTAAAGGGACCGCAGGCGGTTGCCTTTGCATTTGAAGACGCGCCACCAGTGGCAAAAGCGCTTTATGATGCAGGAGAGGAAAACGAAATTGTTTCCCTTACTCATGGGCTTCTTAACGGTAGTCCTTTAGATAAGAGTGAGATTATTGCTCTTGCTAAGCTACCTTCAAAAGACGTTATGCTTGCGACTGTTCTAGCTACAATGAACGCGCCAGTATCTTCTTTTGTAAGAGTGCTTGATGCAATTAGAGAACAAAAAAATGAAGGTGGCGGAGAGGCTGCAGTTGCTGCTGCACCCGCTGAAGAAAAAACTGAAGAATAATAGGTTATAAAATTATAGGAGAATTAATATGAGTCTTACTAATGAACAAGTTGTTGAACACATTTCACAAATGTCAGTTCTTGATCTAGCTAATCTAGTTAAAGAAATGGAAGAAAAATTTGGCGTATCTGCTGCACCTGTTGCCGTTGCTGGTGGCGGAGCTGCTGGTGGTGAAGCTGCAGAAGAAAAATCTGACTTTACTGTTATGCTTACTGAAGCTGGAGCTAAGA
>CAYGJN010000160.1:0-4386 GCA_964350135.1 uncultured Bacteriovoracaceae bacterium
TCTTAATCCTTGGCTTAAAAGTTCTTTTTCCCAAACTTTATCAAGATCTTTTAAATAAACTTGAGTTGCTCGGGCCTTAGGTCCAAAATTTTCGAGAAGAAGATCATCAATATCAGATTTTAGTTTATTAAAACTTCCTCTTCTTAATCGAAATCTAATTTGATTAAGTCGTCTCTCTATTTTTTTCTTTAGCTCGAAAAAATAAAAACTATATTCACTAGTCTCATTTATAATATCTCCAGCTAAGATTTCCTCTTCAGTTTTAAGAATAATCTCTTTGCAGGCCTTGAAAGTAGTGTCTCTAACGATAGTTCTATAATCACCAAGACATTGATTACACCTACAAGTGAGATTTTTAGGAGAATAATCAACTGGTTTATCGCTTTTAAGTTCAAGCTGACAATTCTTATGATCAACTAAAGCACCATCTTTCCAATCATTAATGGTTTGTGGGTATGAGCTTACAAGTTCAGCGTTAAAACCTTCCTGGTCAGACAAAGGAAGATTCTCTGTCTCTTTAAAAATATTTTTTCCGATAAACGATGTTTTGAGAATATAAGATCTATCATTGAGAAGTTTTAAAGTTCCCCAGTCTTTTTCAAATAAAGAAACTAAGCTTTGGTTCTCTTTAAAAAACTCTTCTAAACTGTCATGAATTTTATTGAGAGTTTCAAAAACTAATTTGGAGTTCTCAAATGATCTAATGGATTTATCATCGTTATCTTCAAATGAATTCAGATGCTCTTCATAATATTGATCAAATGATTCTTCTAATTCGTGGTATAAACTTCTAATACTGAGCCTTCGTTTTTGATCTACATTATGACATAATGGGAATCAAAGAAAAACTCTTTTGCTTTGCAGCGCTTGGTCAAAACATGAATAGAATCAAAGATTTACTCAAGATTGATTTCCCAATGATTATGGCACCTATGTTTCTTGTTACCAACGAGGCAATGATGAGTGAGGCCATGAATTCCGGAATAGCTGGCTGTATTCCGGCCCTTAATTATAGAACGATTGAAGAACTCAAGACCTCACTAAAACAACTAAGAACTAAAGGACCAAACGGTCTTGGTGTAAACCTCATTGTTAATAAATCAAACACTAAATATAAAGAGCAGCTTTATGCCAGTGTTGATGCAGGAGTCGATTTTTTTATAACTAGTCTTGGTAGTCCAAAAGAGGTCATTGAACTGGCCCATAAGAATAGTATTAAGGTTTTTTGTGACGTTGTTGATGAAGAGTATGCAAAGAAAGTAAGTGACCTAGGAGCAGATGCTCTTATTGCTGTAAACTCAGGAGCTGGTGGACATGCAGGTAAAATTCCTGCAACAGTTTTAATCCCAATGCTTAAAAAATCATGCTCCCTTCCTATCATATCTGCAGGGGGCGTTGCTACCGGCGAGGGTATTTTGGCCAGTTTTGCTCTTGGGGCAGAAGGGTTAAGTATTGGTAGTCCTTTTATTGCAAGTAAGGAAGCATCTATAAACAATGGTTATAAAAAAGCATGTGTAGACTATGGTGCTAACGATATTGTTCTTACAAGTAAACTTTCTGGTACTCCTTGCACTGTTATCAATACCCCCTATGTAAAAAAAATTGGAACTGATCAAAATATGGTGGAAACATTTCTTAACAAAAACAAACAAATTAAAAAATATGCAAAGATGCTCACTTTCTACAAAGGCATGAAGCTTTTGGAAAAGGCTGCCTTTAATGCAACTTATAAGTCCGTTTGGTGTGCTGGTCCTTCAATTGAATTTACTGAGGATATACAATCTGTTAGAGAAATTGTTGAAAAGCTTACTAGTAGCTACTTTCAAGCAAAAGAAGATCTTTCTAAGAATCTGATATGACACAAATTCTTGGCAAAAACTCTTGTTTTTTCCATTACTTATAAACTAAAAACCTAGAGTTAAACCAGAGATAAGTCTTTGATTTAATTGCTATTAGCAAAAATCTTCATAGGCCCCAAGCGATTGGATTCATAATGGCTTTTATGAAGAAATTAACACTTATACTTTTTATCCCAGTTATTGCTTTTAGTGCCAACAAGCTTGACCGCTTCTCATACGACCGTATTCCGTCGTCTGTAAATGAGACTGATCTCATGGAGCATCTACAAGATCAAGCTATCTACGGGAGTAAAGATGATCAAAAATCATTTTTCTTTCGTCACTCAAGAGCAAGAAAAGAAAACATTTCCACAGCACTCATTCCAGGAGAGAGTCAGGTTCCTTTCTCTGAAGAGAACTAAAGACCTGCTCTAGCGATAAGTGCTTTAGGAGAAGGTTCAGCTCCCTTGAATCTCTTATAAAGAGTGAGAGGGTGCTCTGTTCCTCCTTTGGAAAGTATTTCTGCTTTAAATCTTGTTGCAGTTTGCTTATTGAAGATGCCTTCTTTTTCGAAGGCTTCAAATGCATCTGCATCCAAGACTTCTGCCCATTTATAGCTATAATAGCCGGCACTATATCCGCCAGCAAAAATATGGCTGAATGAGCAAGACATACATCCATCTTCTGGATATTCAGAGAAGAGCTTATAATCTGCCATAAGATTTTTTTCTGTTTCAATAATACTTTGAATTTTAGAAGGGTCCATGGAGTGAAGTTCAATATCCAAATTTGCAAAACTTAACTGTCTAATAGTTGCAAAGCCCTCAAGAAACTTTCGAGCATTTTTAATTTTCTGGATCAACTCTTCAGGAATTAGCTCACCTGTCTTGTAATGTTTTGCAAATAAATCCAAACATTCTTTTTCATAGGCCCAGTTTTCCATAATTTGAGATGGAAGTTCAACAAAATCCCAATAAACATTTGTCCCACTAAGAGTTGAGTACTTGCATTGAGAAAGTAGGCCGTGTAAAGAATGACCAAATTCATGAAAAAGAGTCAGTACTTCGTTAAATGTTAAAAGTGATGGTTTGGTTTCAGTTGATTTAGTAAAATTACAAACAATCGAGACATGTGGGATCTGGCTCTCAGACTGCTCTTTATAACTAGTCATCCAGGCACCTTGTCTCTTAGAGGATCTAGGAAAAAAGTCTGCATAGAAAATGCCCATGATATTATTTGTTTTATTATCATAGACCTCGTAAGCAATTACATCTTCATGATAAAGGGGGATTTCTTTATTTTTTTTAAAAGATATTCCATATAGTTTTGATGCTGTTTCAAAAACACCATTGATCACATTTTCAAGTCTAAAGTATGGTCTTAGGACTTCATCATCAAAGTCAAACTTATGTTTTTTAAACTTTTCACTATAAAAAGAAAAATCCCATGCTTGAATTTGATCAGTAAAACCTATTGTTTTTGCAAACTCTTCAATTTCTTTTACTTCTGAGTAAGCAGTGTTCTTAGCCTTTGAGATAATTTCGCTAAGAAAATCTTTAACCTTGTTTTCACTTTGTGCCATTCTCTCTTCGAGAACAAAATCAGCGTGATTTCTATATCCTAGAAGCTTGGCCCTCTTGTCACGAAGCTTTAAAGTTTCAATTACATTTTCTTGATTTGAATATTCTCCTTTCACGGCCTTAACATTGGCAGCAAAAGTTACTTCCTTTCTAAGATCTCTATTTTCACAATACTTTAAAAACGGAACAAAAATAGGAGCAGCCAAGGTAACAACATGAGCTGATTTATTCTTTTCCTTTGCAGCTGCAAGACTAGCCTCTTTCCAGGATTCTGGCATACCCTTAATGTCTTCCTCTGTTAGTTCTCTAACATACTCATTTGTAGCCTTAAGTGCGTTTTGAGCAAAAGAAAGGCTAAGCTTTGAGAGTTTTTCATCGATATCTCTTAAAATATTTTTATCGGTGTCTGATAAATTTGCACCATTTCGAACAAAGCTCTTATATTGTTTTTCAATAATAGTCTTTTCTTCAACACTTAGGTTCTCATTCTCTCTATTTTGGTAACAAGCTTTTACCTTCTCAAAGAGCTCCCCATCCAATTTTATATCATTATAAAAACTTGTGATAATGGGTGAAAGCTCATCTGCAATCTTTTCAACCTCATCACTAGTATTAGCGGAGTGAAGATTAAAAAAAGTTCCAGAAACTAATTCAAGCTCACGTCCAACATCAAGAAATGGAACAACAAAAGATTGGAAATTTACATCTTCGACTTTTTTTAATTCAGTAATTCTTATTCTGGCCAACTCAATGGCTTTATTCACTGATGGAATATAATCGGCATTTTTAATTTCATTAAAAGGAATTGTTTCATGTGGTGTAGAAAATTTATCAAAAAAGATCATCTATTACTCCTTCAAGGATTTTTGTAATTTAAAAACGTTATAAGCTGAAAAAAGCCAGGCTAAAGAAAACACTCCTAACAAAATATTAAGAATTTGATTATTTTGAATAAAATATAATTCTAG
>CAYGJN010000161.1:0-4216 GCA_964350135.1 uncultured Bacteriovoracaceae bacterium
TTTAAAGTAATTGGTGATATTTCAAGACTTCCATCAGAAACAAAAGAACTAATAAGAGATTTAGAGTCAGAGTCTCAGGATAATCAGGGGCTGAAACTTAATTTTGCATTTGGTTATGGTGGTCGTAAAGAAATCATAGATGCAGTTAATTTTTATATCTCTCAAAATCCAGGCAAACCCATCTTTGAAGAAGAGCTGGAAAAAAGACTGCTTACTAATAATGTTGGTGATGTGGATTTGTTAATTCGCACTGGTGGAGATCAGAGAATTTCCAATTTCCTTATTTGGCAGCTTGCTTATGCTGAGCTTTATTTTACAAATACACCATGGCCGGAATTTACAAGAAGTGAATTTAAAAAAATAATATCAAAGTTTTCACAAGTCGAAAGACGGTTTGGTGCTGTTGATAAAAATATCATTTCTTTAAACTCAGCAAGAGGGAAAGCGCTTTCTAATCAAGAAGCGTTTCGGTCCTAATGTCTAATACATTAAAAAGAATTCTTTCTGCTATTGCTCTTGTTTCTGTGGCTGCATTATGTTTATTTTTTGGAAAAATCACCACAGCAATTTTAATTTTTACAGTGGGCCTAATTTCAATTGATGAACTTGAAACTAATTTCTTTGGCTATGGTAGAAAAGATCCTAGTTATATTTTATCGCAATCTATCTATGGTCTTTCTTTTGGCTATTTTGGCTTTTATTTACTTGGTGAAAATACCATGTCTTTTGTTTATTTAGGCGTGGCATTTAATCTAGTACTGCTTTTGTATTTATTTTTTACTGATATCAATTCAAAGTTGTTTATCAATTTTTTAAAAAGTTTTCCTGGGTTTTCTGGGTTGCTTATTACATTGCCAATTCTTTCCACCATTCATTTTATAGGGCTTGAGCATTGGATTTATTATCTTATTTTGCTTGGAGTGATTAATTTTGGGATGGATACTGCTGCTTGGTTTTGGGGCAAGTCCTTTGGCCGGCACAAGCTTTGGCCTTCAGTTAGTCCAAAGAAAACCGTTGAGGGTCTTATTGGTGGAGTTGTTTCTGCATCTTTAATTGGAGTGCTTTACTATAATACTTTCTTGGGTGACGCGTCTGTCAAGCTTTGGGCAGTATTCCTGTTCTTTGCTCTTCTTAGCCAATTAGGGGACCTTATTCAGTCTAAAATAAAGCGTCAAATGGGCATAAAAGATTCCTCAGGTTTAATACCTGGCCACGGTGGAGTTTATGATAGAATAGACAGTGTGATTTTTCTGGCCCCATTTATGGGAATAGCGCTAGAATTCTTATCATTCTAATGGTGGGTTATGATTGATTTTCTACAAAGTGCATTGGTTTTCGTTGCTTTTCTTGGGCCTCTTATTTTCTTTCATGAATTAGGACATTTTTTATTCGCTAAATATTTTGGTGTAAAAGTTGAAACTTTTTCAATTGGTTTTGGGCCAAAGATTTTTAAGTATAAAAAAGGCGACACGGTTTATGCAATTTCTGCAATCCCTCTTGGTGGATATGTCAAAATGTTTGGTGACAATATTCTTGAAAGGGACAGTTTATCAGAAGAAGATCGATCTAAAGCTTTTAGTCATAAAACAAAATGGCAAAGATTCTGGATTGTTTTTGGCGGTCCGCTAGCTAATTTTATTTTAACTTTTGTTTTATTCTTCTTTCTATTTTGGGGTGGTCAGAGAGTCCCGGAACTTAGAGTAGGTGTTCTTAACGCTGACTCTGTTCTTTATACAAAGGGATTAAGATCTTCAGACCTTATTAGAACAGTTAATGGCAAGCAAGTACTAAGCTTCACTGATATTGCAAGCAGTGGAGATATGACAGTGAATACTATTGGTGTCTCAAGGGGAAACAAAGATCTTAAGTTAGCACTTGGAATTCCCTTAGAAGATTTCATGAAGGCTTCCACTGAATTTCCTGCTCTAAGGGCCCCTCTTTTTGCTGATGCTAAAGGCGATGTTTGGGGATTAAGCTTTAACCCTAAAGAGATGGATGAAAAAAGAACGTTATCTTCATTCGCTTATTCAAGTTCAAACACAGTTTATCTTATTAAGGCTTCTAAGTTTTCAGAAAAAGAGAGAGTTTTTGATTATAGCTCAGTAGAAGAGGTTTCTTTTTCTGAACTTACCTACGATGGGCTTGTTCTTTTCTTTAGAGAAAAACAACTTTACCCATTAGACCTAAGAGTTAAAAGTATTGTTGTTCCAAGTGCAGCGGAGCGTGCTGGTCTTAAGGCATATGATATTATTACTCACTTGGAAGGTCAGCCCGTGTATAGTTTTTTTGATCTTCGAGCAGGTATTCAAAAAGCAGAGAATGGTAAGGCTCTTTCGCTAACTGTTTTAAGAGATAGCGGCAAAGAGGTTTTTAGTTTAACTCCTGAGCTTACAACACAAAATAAAGTCCAAAGTAAAACCATTGGTGTTTTTAGTTCTGCTCTTCATACAAATGCAAAACTAATCGATATGCCAGGAAAAGGTTTTATAGAAAGTATTTCTTTAAGCTTAGTTAAGACTTGGGAAACGATAGTTGCAACAATCGTTGGCTTTAAAAAGCTTATCGTGGGAGATGTTTCTCTAAAATCACTCGGGGGGCCAATCTCTATTGCTAAAGTTGCTTCAGACTCATTAGATGTTTCATTGAGCTTATTTTTAAAAATCATGGCACTCATATCGGTGAATTTAGGAATTATTAATCTTTTTCCAATTCCAGTTTTAGATGGTGGGCATATACTTTTCATCATTATTGAAACTATTAAACGTGGGCCGATTTCCAAAAGAGCAGTAGAGCTTTCCTTACAATTTGGTGTAATGGTTCTTTTTGCATTAATTGGATTTGCTATTTACCAAGATATGCATAGAGTATTTAGTTAATGCCCTCCCTTTATTTAGATACATGTGAAAAACTTATTGTTGGACTTATTGACTCTCAATTAGAGTTTTTTGATATCTATGAAGATGATGTTAAAAAAAGTGCTACCAAAATCCATGGCGTTCTTTTTGATCTTTTCAAAAAACATAATCTTGAACCTAAAGATATTGAACAAATTTTCTTGGCCTCAGGCCCTGGCTCTTATACAGGTATAAGATTGTCTGAAGGAATTACTCAGGTTTTTGATTGGCTTAATCATAAAAGTTTTAGTTTCTACCATTTTAAAGTACCTCAAATTTTGGGAGTGAAAGAAGGTAAATGGTTTTCAAGTGCTTTTAAAGGTGAGTACTTTCTATACGAGTGGGAAGGAGACTCTTATAAAGACTCGCTAATTGAAGAGGCCGAGTTCAAAAGAGAGGATAATTTTTATACTCATTTTTCTAACGATCATCAGTCTACACATAAATTGATCTTAGAGAACTCAAAGCTATTTTTTACATATTTAATCAAAAATAATTGTCGCTCAAAGCCCTTTTATTACAGACCATTAGACAAAGAATTTAAAAAGCCTAAAATATAATTATGCTAAACACTTATTTCTCTAAAGAACGCCTCGTTTATGGAATTCTACTAACCATCGTCTTTCTTCTTTTTGGACTTTATATTCTGTCGTTCATTTTTGCACTTATTATTGCTTTCATTGCTTTTACTTTCAGAAAGAAAAAAATTATTACCTCTGACGGCAATTTGAAAATTACCGGTGTGATTAAAAGCCCAATAGACGGCTATGTTGTTTCTCATAGAACGGGTATTACTCATGAGCAGTTTGGTGTGAATCTTACTGAGCTCAGACTTTATCTGCCTCATTTTTTTGAGAGTGGAATTTATCTGCCAACCCCTGTTGAGTTTGATGATATAAAAAAATATCCTTCAAAAGAGCTTTTTAGATATCAAAGAAGCCTTCACTTGGACCAAAGGCAATCAGTTTATGGTGGAGTTACTCTAAAGCTTAGAACCATTGATGATACTCTCTATGGTATGCAGCTGATTAAATGTTACCTTGGGCTTTCTCCAGTCCTCTGGGTTTTAACTGCTGACCGGGGAGGAAGTGGATCAAGGTTTGGTTTTTTTCCCTTTGGAGGAACAGTTATTTTGTATCTCCCTTCTGATTATGATGTAATTATTGATAAAGGTACAAAACTTGTTGGCGGAGAAACTATACTCGCCAGACGTAAAGGTGATTAATTGAAAGAACAAAAGAAATGGGCCTATATTCTTCCCAATACTTTTACTTCATTAAATTTGGGATGTCGTTTTGCTCCCATAAGTATAAAACCAAGCC
>CAYGJN010000162.1:0-4119 GCA_964350135.1 uncultured Bacteriovoracaceae bacterium
CTCACGGGCTATGACTTCTGCTGTTTGTCCCATATTCAACCCACAAAATGGATCAGTTAAACCTTGTTCAATTGCAATCTCAGGCTTTAAATGGATCGGTCTAAAAGACCTTAGAGTTTCTAGTTTTTGTCCAATGGATTTAGCTTTCATTAGATTGGCAAAAAACTCCGTCATCTCTGGCCCATACATTAAAGGCATTTGAGACATTGACTCAACTCCACCGGCAAAAATAATATTTGATCTACCACTAGCTATTTTTAAATATGCTTGAGAAAGTGCTTCCATACCTGAAGCGCAATTTCTGTGAACACTGTAGCCACTAGTTCGTTTTGACAGGCCAGCCTCAAGAGCAATCACTCGTCCTATATTTGGATATTTTGCAGGTGTTCCAGTATTGCCAACAATTACCTCATCAACAACATCAGTAGGTAGTCCTGTTGAGTCCAAAATATTTCTAAGTAAAGGTATTCCAAGATAAGGTGCATCTACATCTTTAAGAACACCACCAGACTTAGCTTGGGGAGTCCTTTTACCAAGCACAAGATAGACATCGCGCATAATTAAATCCTTTTAAGCGGAAGGTTTGACCTTAATATAATAGTTAAAACAAGAGCATACTGCTAGTAGAAATATTAAGCTTCGTAGTTTAGATAATAAGGAAAAAAAAAGACCCATTTACTGGGCCTTTTCATATTTAAAGAAAATTAAATTTAAAAAGAAGCAGAGATCCCAATGTTTAGATTAAAGCTGTGGGCCTCTTCAATTTGCCCACCAAGACCATCAAGTATTTTTTGGTCATCGACATAGTTTTGACTTTGATAACTTTGATAATAATTATTTCTATTATCACTATTATCATCGCCTGAGCCAAAGTTCTTATTATACTGACCTTGAGCGATTAAACCAATAGTATCAGTGAAATCAAATCTAATACCTGCATTTAGACCAGCACTAAAGAAACCACTTGAGTATTCTTGTTCATCTTCATAACCAGGATAATAACCAAATACAGGCTGATTTCTATCCTGTTCACTGTACTCAAGTTTAACCCTATTATAAGCACCTTGAGCACCAACAAACGGCTTAAGCTTACTACTTCTTGTGAAATAGTATTTACCGTGAATATCAAAAGTCATTAAACTACCTTCAACATTACGAGGCTGATAACCACCAAAATAAGTACCAGCAGTTGGACCATAGAAGCCATTTCTGATGATTTCATCTTCAAAGCTTAGACTGTTATAAGTAATACCAACACCCATTTCAACTTTATCGCTCACAATTCCATCGGCCGATATCGTAAAAGAGCCATCAGAGCTATAGTCATTATCACCGAGAACTTCATTCTCAGAGACAATAAGGTTAGTAATACCCGCCCCAACACTAATGGTTGCAGATTTTTCAACCGCTAGTTCAGGTGCCTTAGTTTCAAGTTTAGCTGGAGCTGCTGAGCCAGTTGTAACACTGTCTTGAACTCCCGCATTGAAGCCTTTGCCTTGGAACATATTTTCTAGACGCTTAGTCATTCGCTCTTCTTCTTTGATCCTTTGATCTTCGATTTTCTTGCGAACAAGGTCTTCATTGCTTTTTTCTAATGCCTGTCTTTGGGCCCTAATTTTGTCTGCTCTAGATGGTTTTGGCTTTTCTTTATAAAGACCGTCTACATCAATTTGCTCAGAATCGAAGACTTCAAAGTCCTCTTGAGCATAAGCTCCAAAACTCATTGAGGTCAGCAAAGCTAATACTGTTAATGACCCTTTCATTGTATTTCTCCTTCTAAAAGGTTCGTGCATCTTTTAGTTAGTTCAGTTTTCACCTTCCTAAAAACATATTGTCTTTTTGGAAGGTTGATAATTCATTACTGAAAACCCTTCATTCAGGGCGTTAAAATAGCACCAATGTAATTTTGATCAAAGAAAACTTATGGTTACTGAAGTTTTTACCAGGTGCGTTATGACATCAGTAGAAGTGCCCTTTTTCCAGACACTTAGCTACCTTCTTAGAGTAAATGTTCGATAATTTCCTGAAAGACCAGGCCCAAAACCTGATGTTCTAAGCATTTGACAGATATAACTCGTGTTAGCAGTACTGACACAATCTCCATTAGCAATTAGCCCATCCCTAAGAGCTGGCATTAAATTCAAAATGATGGTCACAATAATAGCAACTAGAAAGATATACTCAACTGATGTTTGACCAAGGTTTTTCATACCTTAATTGTATCTCGCAAATGGATTAGTGCAAATGATCCCTCAGCTCCATCAGATATGATAGCAGCCCAACCGCAGAAATTCGCTGAGGCCCCCAATATTCTACACCTGATATTCTTTCTTGTTCCCCAGGTCTTTGTAATTCATAAACTTTAGAAAAATCTCTTATCATGGCCCTTTGAGATTCAAAGGATTGAAACCTTCTATCTACTAAATAGGTCTTACCCTGAAGGATTTCAAAAGAGATATCCTTATTTTCAAGGGATATAAAAAAACTACTCTCTATAGCCTCTTTGGCCAGCTCAATTAACTGAGCTCTATAGAAACTTGGTTTAACACCAAGTTTATCCTTATAAGGTATTTCTAATACAATACTCCTACTAGACGATTTTCTTATAAATACAAGGGGTAGATCAGAGCAAAAGAGATGAGAAGAAGTATAAATAATACTTTCTGCATCTAATTTAAAAAGATCATCTTTAAGATAAACAACAACCTCTGCGGTTTTAAAATAATCGTTCGGGGGATTAAGTGCAAAAGGTATATCAGAGCACAGATGTCCCATATAAAGAGAATCTTCAGGTCCTACAACTCCTTCAAAACTCTCTAGCTCAAAATGAGTTAATTTCCCCTTATAGATCTGCCAACTATGAACTCTAGTTTGCTTAAGGGCACCATGGCGTTCTTCAAAAATAGTTTCTAACTCAATTTCAAGCTTATCAGTGTCCAAACAGTATTGAGGTGATAAAAGACAAAGAAGTAAGTGATCAAGTTCAAAAGCAGAGCAATACTCTACAGCCTCTAAATGAAAATATCCTTTAATTGCTGTAAAAAATGAACGTAAATGAATATTTTCAGGATTTTCTGCTAATTTATAAGATGATTTAAAAGACTCTCTAATTCTTTTTAAAAGAGGAAGATCAATTTCATCAAAAATTTGCTGATCAACAGTCTGATAGCTTTTGAATCTAAAAAGTAGCTCAGCAAAACGATCCATTCTTAAATAGAATTGTTCATTAAACTCACCTGGAGCCATTTGTGAATTATTTAAAATTTTAGGATCAATAACATCAGGAAACTTTCTGGATAACTCTAGTAGATTGTCGTAGGGAGTATTACCCAGTGCCAAATATCTTTGGTCAATATTTAAACAAATATTAATACGTTTAAGAAATCTATCAATGCCAACAAAAGGCTCAATATTATAAACAATGCCACATAACTGAAGATAATCTTTTTCTATCTCAGAAAAATAGTTTCCCCAAAGCTTGTCTATCATGACTCTGCCATCATCGATTAAAAGAACTCTCTCTCCATTACGACCAAGTATAATTGAAGAAAGTAATGATAAATAATTTTTACCTAAGACAACCTTGTCATAATTTCTATCTAAGAGCATTTAACAATCTCATTTGTAAATTGATCTAATTTTAACTCAATACTTTCAACTATATCATCATCAAAAGATTTTATATTATCAACTGAAAAGAAAGAATCTATATCCTGAAACTCACTCATTTTATAAATAGAGTTCTTTTCGGACAATAACCTATACTCACTTGATCTCTCAACTTTAGGACCACAGCACACTTTTGCACCTGCTAAAAATGGCTCCAACACTGAATGAATCGAATAATCAAAGCCTCCACCAATATAAGAAAATTCAAAAAATTGGTAAAGCTCACATAAAATGCCTTTTATATTAATAATATTGATAATTTTTCGATCTTTAGGGTCATACTCATTAAGATTATTAAGAGTATATACTCTAACTTCAAACTCAGAGACGAGAGAATTTTTAATATTTTCAATTTCTTCATTATTTAAATTATGAGGAACAATAAAAATCTCAAAATCATCTTTTCTAAACACTTCGTTTTTCACAAGACCAATCTCTGTTGAATAAAAG
>CAYGJN010000163.1:0-4110 GCA_964350135.1 uncultured Bacteriovoracaceae bacterium
TTGGAATGGTGATCAAGCTTATGATCAGCAAAATGACCAGTAAGGTTTTTAATTCTTTCAGATAAAATAGCAATTTGAACTTCAGAAGATCCCGTATCTTTAGGGCCTTTTCCAAATTGAGTTGCTAGCTCTTGCGTTCTTTCTTTAGTAATCATTTTTACTCCTAATCCCCCAAAACCTAGAATAAATAGTATATCCATCCAAGTAGTGGGTTTTATTACAATGCCGAAATTTAACGAATAAATTCAGACATGTAAACCCTTAATTTCTCGATGAGACGCTCTTCGATTTGTCTAATTCTCTCCCTGGAAACCCCGTAATCATCTGCAATGGCCTGCAGACTCAGGGGAACCTCGTTAAGTAGCCGTTTTTTAAAGATTTCTTGATCTCGTTCCTTGAGTGAGTCAATAAAATTGTGAAGGTTACCCTTAAGGATATCTACTTCTTGAGCATGTCCAATTTCATCCTCAATAAGCTCTCCTTCATCTGTTAAAATATCACCCAGATTTCGGGAAGAATCATCAAACAAAGGTCTATCAATCGAGTATTCGGATACTCCCTGCCCAATTCTTTCATCCATTAAAGAAACTGCCTTTTCACTAACCCCAAGATTTTCTGAAAGCATCTTTACATCAGGCTTAATACCCAATTTCTCAAGTCGCTCTTTTTCTTTCATAAGATTAAAGAAAAGCTTTTTTTGATCAGCAGTAGTTCCAATTCTAACGAGTCTAAAATTATCTAGAATAAACTTTAAAATATAAGACTTTATCCACCAGCTTGCGTAGTAAGACAATCTGGCCCCCTTGTCGGGATCATACTTACTAACTGCCTTCATAAGGCCTATATTTCCTTCTTGAATAAGATCAAGCACATTTGAGTAAGAGCTTCTATACTCCATGGCAATTTTGACAACAAGCCGTAAATTGGCCCTTACAAGCTTTTTAGCAATATCAATACTTCCCGTTTCCAATAACTTTCTCGCCAAACGTTCTTCTTCTTCAGGGTTAAGAAGATCGTAACGACTAATCTCTTTAATATACTGCCTAAGAGGATCAACTTTTGTTATTTCACGAGAAGGAGAAATACTTGGAAGTAAATCAGAAGGTTTTTTTGAGTCAATAATAATATCTATAGGTGCTGATTTCTTTTCAACTACGCTATCAATTGTTTTATCAAGAATTTCGAGTTCTTTTGTTTTTTTATTTTTAGAATCACTCATGGTCAGGACTTTACCAAAAAGCTCTACCTCACGCAATAAGCTTAGCTCTAAATCTTAGGAGTTTGAACAAGTGATTCTTGGCCTTTTAATTTTTGACTGTACTGGATAGACCTCAGTTTTGAATTGATATAGCCAATAGCAAAGATACCATAATGAAACGTTACTGGTATTTGAATAGTTTTAATCTTATCAATTTTATGACCTTGGTAGACTCTAATTTGTTCAAATAATTCATAAGAAAAAAGGTCTGCTAAGTCACCTTTCCAGGGTTTGTAGATAAAACTTTTTTCCAACTTGAGAACAGACTCTTTAATCTGGGTTTTAATCCTACCCATAAGATAGGCTTTGTACTTTTCATCACTAAGTGATTGGGTTTTTAATTCCCTTTTAATCCATGATAAGAAACTAGCAGGCATATTGATATAATAAACAGTTTTTAATTTATCATCACGTTCAATCATTCTATCAAATTCACTACTACTTATTAATATATCAATTTTAAAATCTGTTATTTTACTTTTTTCACCACTTACTTGATTGATAATTTCTAATGACAAAGACTCTTCATAATTAAGTTTACTTGAGAGAACTTCTGATCTTTCTTTTGCCCATCTATTCCAACTATGTAAATATTGTGCCTCAAATACTTTGTCAGAAGCTTTGAAATTTGAAGATCTTAGTATGAAGTCAGGTATACCTGTAACTAAAGAATTTAAATGAGCATTCATAAAGACTCTTTCATCAAGTGTTGTTTGATCAAGCCATCTGAATTTTGTTATATTCTTCTTACTAATGGAAGGTAGTTTATAATACAACTCACTACAATAGAGTCTTTCAAGGTCATCCTTTAAGTTAATATGACCGATTGAGCGTGGGAAGCGAGCTGAAAAAGCACTCACATTGCTCCTTCTACAAATACGATAATTACAATTAATCGAAACGGACTCTTTAGCATTTGATAAATATAAAAGTCTTTTTTCATTATTATATTTTATTTCTTCTCCTAGAAGTTTTCTAATTACAAATGCCGCAAGAAAACTATTTGAAGAGTAGATATTTAATAATTCTATTTTTTTTGTATCTCCTGACCAAGAACAAAAAGATCGAAAAAGGGCAATGCTCAGTTTTAGTTCTTTTTTATAAGCATCTTCAGTGTCAAAAAGATTAGTTAATAAATACTGAGGTGCTGTCTTATAGTTCTCAATTGATGGGATAATAAAACCAGTCCCTTTATCTTTTTTAAATTTTAAATTATTGATAAGTTCTTTATGACTAATAGTACTAAGATTGCTAGAACAATAATTGCCAACTATATTATTGATAAGATTTTCATATTGATTATCATTAATGCCAAGTTTTGTAGAGTATTCAGCAATAGCTCTTGTAGTTATATCCAATCCAACATATTGATAGGTATTTAGCAGAACTCTAAGAGCTCTATCTTTACTATTAGGATTAGCATAATTAATTTTTTCTCTAATTTCACATTTGTTAGCTAAATTCTGACCTTCTCTAATATAACCAACATACTTCATAATATTAGATTTTTCTTGCACAGTACTTTGATCCTCAAGAGGTTTATCTAAAATATAATTTAAAGGATCTAGCTCTGAATTTTCAGTGGCCTCAGTCTTACCAAACAATGAGCTCTCAAAAGATCTTAAGCCCCAAGAATCTTCCAATGAAATAAAAAACAAGAAGAATAAGAAAATTTTGCCCATTACTACCTATTTAGATTCTGAATTATCCGTTACTTATATTCATCGTTTAAATATCCGAGAAGCTTAATATGAAGATCATAATTGTGATGATTTTGCCTCTATTTATTAGTCTAGAAATGGCAAATGCTCAAATTAGAACCGATTTGGTTTCTGATCAGCAAAAACTTAGCAAGGCCAAGGCCCTTATTATTAATGGTTTTTTAAATAATGCTAAAGAGCTACTTACAAAACAAAACTATAATGACCTTGATTATTCAATTATAAGAGACCGTTATCTAATAATTATTAATTTTCTTTTAAAAGATTGGGATAAATCATACCAGTTAATCTCACAATCAAGCTTTTTATCTGGAAGCGCATATAAGAAAACATGCTCTTTAAAAGTCTTTATGGGTCTTAAATATATGGATGTTGATAATCTCAAAAGAGAGTTTGATAGGTGCTTCGTTCAACAATCTGCTCAGTCCAGAACAAATCTTTTTTGGCTTAGAACATTAATGGAAGCAAGAATCAATGGTTATAAACTTCAAAAACCAAATAATGTCACTACTTTAGATGAATCAAATCTATGGCTTAAATTAGCACTTTTTCTAGGATTAGAAAAAACTGCTGCACAGTCATTAGTCTATCTTCCAGAATCAGCTTTTGAACAGGATAGGGCAAGAGAAATAATGGGATTAATACTTTATCGTTTAGGTGAAAAAGACAAGTCCTATCAATTTGTAAAAGATATAAGCTTGGCCAACGCTCATAATATCAAAGGCAATATTGCGCTAGAGAAAGAGAAATATGAATTGGCCTATGCTCAGTACTTACTGGCCTTAAAAATTAAATCTGACTCTGTCAATGCAACTCAAAGGGCCTTGCCTCTTGCATGGCTTACAAAAGATTATAAGCGAGGACTAGAGCTTATCGGTAATGCAAAAACGATTGGTTTAGAAAAAAATGGTATTATTGCACTCGAAGCTGCCCTTCTCACCCAAAACAAAGATCACAAAAGAGCATTAACCTTAGTTAAGAAACTACTAGGTAGTTATAATAAAAAATACCCAGAAGTTTTATCTGAGCTCGCTGCGTACAACTCATTTAAAATTAATGATATTAATAATGCAAAAATTTATAGCGACCAAACTTGTAGGAAAGCTGACCTTATAGGCTGTTATTTAAGCC
>CAYGJN010000164.1:0-4077 GCA_964350135.1 uncultured Bacteriovoracaceae bacterium
ACTAAGAAGAAGGCTAAGAAAAAAGCCACTAAGAAGAAGGCTAAGAAAAAAGCCACTAAGAAGAAAGCTACTAGAAAAAAGGCTACTAAGAAGAAAGCCACTAGAAAAGTTGCTCGTAAGAAGAAGTAATTCTTTAATGATAAAGGGGCCCTCAATTGAGGGCCTTTTTATTTCCCCCTCTCAAATCTTAACTCATCTTTAATTTTCTTATTCCGAATTATGACCTAAAGGACATTTATGTTAATTGATGATCTTACTAAGAAGATTCTTGTAATAGATGATGAGGAAGGGTTAGTAGAGAATCTTTGGGAGATACTTTCAGCAGATTCCCATAGTGTTGTAACTGCTAAAAACGGCTCCGAAGGTGTCTTTAAAATTCAAAATCAGTCTTTTGATTTAGTTATAACTGACTTAAATATGCCCAGGTCGGATGGAATTTCAGTTATCGAATCTATCCGCTCAGCTTCTATGACATCACATATCCCAATTATTGTTATTTCAGGTAATATTGATCAATACCAAGAAAAAATTGAGCAAATTGCTGGGGTTTTTATTCTTGAAAAACCATTTAAACCAAAAGACATTAAAACTATTTTAACTAGGGTTTTTGCAAAGTCAGAACAAGAGCTCAAACTTTCAACAGCCTTGGTTCCAGCTATTATGATGACTGCTCAAAAATCTATTAATGATCTTCTTAATAAGTATCTTGATAATGATTTAGTTATTACTGGCCCAACTTATGATTCAGGCCCATTATTTTTTAAAAGTTTTATCGGCTCATACCAAGATTTTGAGGTTAATGGTCTTCATGGGAGTATTTATTTCTTTATTGATGGTGAGTTTATTCCATTTGCTTATGAGAATTTTTTTAAACAAGATGAAACTGTCTCACAGGAACAAGCTAATCTTCACGGAATGTTTTTGTTGACTCGTACCGTTACTACACTCATCGCTAAGGCCTTTAGAGAGAGAAAGTGCAGGGTAAAGTTTGGAACTCCACATGTTTTTGGAGATGATCAGAAGCCAACTGTAAATCTCATTGAGAGAACTCTTAGATATGGTCAGTTAAGCTTTAAATCTGGATCTTCTAAGCTTATATTTATGTATAAATATAACTAAGGAGTTCTCGTATGATTTCTTATGAAGTGTACAAACTTATTCATATTATCTGCCTAGTCATTCTTGCTATCTGCAGTGGTGAGTATTTCTCTAAGGGTAGCCCTTCAAAAATGACTAAAATTTTATGTGGTGTTGCAAGCTTACTTATCTTTGTAGCGGGTATGGGTATGATGGCAAGACTTGGTATTGGTCATGGTGAAGGTTGGCCTACTTGGATAATTTTAAAGATTGTATTTTGGCTATTGGTAGCTGCACTGATCCCTATTCTTGGCAAAAGACTACCTGAGGGGCAGAGATCTTTTGGCCTAGGATTAATCTTCTTCTTCTTAACATGTGCAATATATACGGCAATCTTTAAGCCCTTTGTATGATTAAATTTAAAAAGGGGTCTTTAGACTTTTGGCCCCTTTTAGTTTTTTCAATTCCATCCATTTTTTCATCATTATTAGAGCCTATGAGTTCTATGGTTGATACTGCCCTTGTAGGTCATCAAAACTCACTTTGGTTAGCAGCATTAAGTGTGGCTTCAACAATTTTTAATTCTATCAGCTGGGTATTTAACTTTATTGTTCATGTCCTCATCCAAAAAATGGGAGAGGCTTTAGGGGAAAATGATAAAGACAAGGCAGTGAGAAGCTTTAAGCTTGCCTTAATTGTTTCTTTTACTATAGGAGCTCTTTGTATATTAAGCCTTAGTATATTTAAAGAGTCTGTTTTTTTTATAGGTGGGGCAAGAGAAGAGTTCAATGACATTCTTAGCGATTATTTTTATATTCGTTTATGGGGACATCCACTCTCTCTTTTATTACTAGCTTCCATTGCAGCCCTTAGAGCTTACAAAAGAGTTGCCCTTAGTTTTTGGCTTTTATTATCTACGACTATTTTAAATGGAATTTTATCTTTTTCATTTATTTATATATGGGATTGGGGAATCGAGGGAGTAGCATGGGGAACAGTTATTTCATATTGCTTCTCACTTAGTCTAAGCTTATTTCTTTTATTCACTAAAGATATTAAGCCTTCGGATTTTATGAAGGCCAATATTTCAATGACAGATATCAAAAGTCTTGGAAGCAGCTCATTTTTTATGCAGCTGAGATCATTATTTTTAACAGCGACCTTTATAGCATCTAATAAAATTGCTTCTCTGATAGGAACTAATACTCTTGCAACTCACCAGATCATTTTACAATGTTGGCTATTGTCAGCCTATATAATGGATGGTCTTGCAATATCTGCAAATATTCTTGGCTCTAGACTTGTTTCCCATAAGAACTGGGAGGATTTCAAAAAAATGACATTTAATCTTTTGCTATGGGGATTCATACTTGGTTCTGTTTTTACTGGAGTATATTGGGCATTAGGTACAGAAATTATTAGTGTTTTTACAAATGATAGAGAGATTATTGATCATGCTCTTATTTTCTGGGGTTTGATAGCCTTTAGCCAGCCCTTGAATGCTCTTTGCTTTGTAGAAGACGGAATTTTGTTTAGCACTAATGATTTTAATTTTTTGCAAAGAAATATGATTATTGGTGTACTTTTTTGTTTTTGTCCCTTGGCCTATCTTGCTGTTATAGATCATAATTATAAGTATATTTTAATTGGTTTTATATTTTTGAACTTCTATCGTTTTTTATCAAGTAGTGTGAGAATTAATGGCTACCTTAAAAGATAAATTTATTAGTGAAAGTATTTTTTATGGCAAAAAAATATATTTAGGTCATAAATTATTTGTTGATAAAAAAGTATCAATGTATGCTGCAGCTTCTGCATTTTATGCCATAATCTGTTTTTTTCCTCTAGGGTTATGCTTAATCTCAATCTTATCTTTTATTGCTGGTGATCAGCTGGCATTAAATGAGTTTTTTATAAAGGTTTTTCTCAATTACCTCCCCAAAATTGATGAAGGGGTTAAGACTAAACTAATTCAAGTACTCACAGGGGGAAGTGTTAGTCAGGGCTTAAACTTCTTTAATCTTTGCTTCTTATTACTATCATCCTTAGGGCTCTTTAGGGCCATCTTGGTAGGGATTCATATTATTAGAGAGAAAACACCAGATAAAGCCATCAGTCTTTATTGGAAGAGCATTCTGGGTGTCATGCTCGTATTTTCCATGCTTTTAACTCAGTTTTTTGTAACACCACTTTTATTATCGGCCAAAAAGTTCTTATCAAGTTTAAATCTCCTTTCGGGAGAGAGTAATACTGGAATTTTACTTCTTGATATCTTTCTTGATTTAGCAACTTATCTGTTTACGCATGCATGGATAGTTGTTTTTAAGTTTTCTTTCTCATTTCTTTTTATGACATTAGTTTATTATTTAATTTTTTATAAAAAAGCCAAGCTTAGAGATTGTGTTTTAGGTTCAAGTCTTTTTGTTATCTGCATAGAGCTTGGAAAATCTTTTTTTTGGGTTTATATCGATCATGTGCGCGAGAGACTGGTCATCTCTTATGGGGATTTCTTTTCCATAGCAATTCTTATTTTATGGATTTTCTTTCTCTTTATCTGTTTTTTCTACAACGCTTGTTTAGTAAGTGCTAAACCCTAGTACGTGTATTCCCGGGCATTGAATCCGTTTGTTTTTGGTAATAAGATAATTAGATGATTCGCGCGATTATAAATTTTTATATTCTTTTAATTATTATTGATACGATCCTTAGCTATCTGCCGGAGTATCGTAATAAGTTATGGGCCCTTCGAATTAATCGTATTGCAAACTTTACGTTGAATCCAATTAGAAAATATTTACCGGCCAATCAATCATTTGATTTTTCCCCACTTATTGTCATCATTGCTTTAAGGCTATTGATGACTCTTTGGTAAAAATTGCCAAACGATTTCAAATCTTATCTAATAGAAAGTAGGGAGATTATTTTGCAGGAAACTATTAGAGACTTTGATCTTGATTTGAGCTTTTTAGTTGATGAAACCTATAGTAGGAGCGAGGAGCG
>CAYGJN010000165.1:0-3967 GCA_964350135.1 uncultured Bacteriovoracaceae bacterium
TGATGTTTATAAGAGACAGATGACAATGAGTGTGATTGAAGAGATCAGAAGTTTTATTCAAACTCCTGATAATCAAAAAAGAGGCGGCTTTATTGTTATAGAGGAACTAGGAATGCTTGGACGAGATAACCCCGTTGCTAAGGATTTCATTATTGATGCAGCAGAAACTTTTAGAAAACTTGGTTTTTGGCTGATCGGTTTAACTCCTAGACCACAAAACTACTTTGAAATGGAAGCTGGCAAGGCAATGTGGTCAGTTGCCGATAATTTCATTTTTCTAAGGATGAGTCCTGATAATGCAGATTATTTATATAGTAACTCGAAACTAATAGCGGAAGTTGAGGCAGATATAATTAAATCTCTCAAGGTCAAAAAAGGACAGTACACAGAAGTCTTTTACTCGAACAAAGACAAATCTAGTCAAGGAGCTTTCAGATACTACCAAACACCTTATGACAGATGGTTAGCTCCTACTAACAGCGAGGACTTACTCGCCTTAGAGTATGCCATCAATGTCTTTAAGGGGGATGCTATGAAAGCACTTAAATATCTTGTTCATAAGGAGAAAACAGGAGGCGAAATTGAAAGCAATTAGTATATTAGCGATCATTTTTTTATCAATCTCTGTGTCTGCAAAGGAGTTCAATTATAGACATAACTCGGAAATGTCATCATCTGATTACTTGTTCAAGGAAAGAAGCAAACAAAGTGATTCTGTCTTTGATAATTATCAAACTGTAGATTTAGGGTTTAGTCTCGGAGTTGGTGCAGATTGTGGAAAGGTCGATTTTAAAAGTACCATGCAAGCTTCTTTGAAAAACCTTTTAGATGCAAAATATTTTGAGTCTGTGGGAAATAGTATTCTTGCAGCCAGTCCCATGCTCCTAACCTGTTACTTCAGCCCGACATGGTGTTCAATCTTAAAACATACAAGAGTTAACGCTAACTTCCTATCTCAAATGCGTTTAGACCAATGTGCTTTGATTGATAAGTATGTCGATAATCGCTCAGAAGACTTCAAAAAAGAACGTCAAGGTTGTGTCCACAAGGCCATTCAAAGAAATGGTGGAAATATGGAACAAGCAATGAAGGAATGCAAATCTGGCGGTGACTATTCTGTTGATTTGGCAAATTGGGCTGGAAGTCGATTCGGAAGTAAATCTAGCAAAAATAAGTTGATTGAATCCTCTGCAAAATGGGCTGGCTTTAACTCAAATGAGGCGAAGAGATCAGTTGGGCTATTGAAAGCACTGGTTGGTGATACTGTCATTGGTAAAGGTCGAATCTCGGTTGAATATGGGCCAAGAAATAAGGCCATAACACCACGGACGAGACTTTATGAGCTAGAAAAAGATACTTACGAAAAGCTTTGTAAAGGCTTGCTTAAGAAGATTGATCGCAATGACAATCGAATTAGTATTGATCGTCTTATCAGTAAAAATGAGCTTAAGAACATTGGAGGAAATAAAGAGGATACTTACATAGATAAGCAAACTCTTAGATACCTTTCTTATCTCCCTTTTATTAAAAGAGGTTCTTACTGTCGTAAGTTAGCAGCTTCAGTCGCTATGACAAAATTTTCTGATGAAATGAATAGTTCTCTGGATATGCTTAACATACTTGAGCAGAACCCTAATTTACCAGAAACCAGAAAAGTTGAAATTGCGAAGAAAAGAAAAAATCTCAAAGATTCTATTGAGGCAACACTTCAACTTGAGGAGGCAAAGAATACACCCCTCAATACTGTAGTCTCTCAGATCACGCGTGAAGGTCGATTCTATCAAGGCAAGGCAACGGAAAGAACACTCGATAATGAATCTAGCACAATCAATTCTAGGCGTTCTCAGGCTGAATTCTTTGATTGCGCTGACGGTATCCTTTGCGATCAAGGAGGTAATTAAAATGTTTAGTAACACAGCTTATGAGGCATTGTACCAATACTTAGGGCTAGAGCTTCACTCTCAGTTTATTACTGTTATTACATCAGAAGTCTTCTTTAAAGCAATGGTTCTTATCATTTTTGGAGTGGTCTTTTTTGTAACTGCCATTAAATTTTTCTCAAGATATATGCCTAATACTCTTGTTTCAAAAAAACATTTGCCCCTTTCTGTTTTTGCTAAAATAATCTTTTGCCTGTTTTTGGGCCTTGCTCTATTACGAGTTGGTTCTAATACTAACGTGAGAAATTACTATGGTGAATCATGGAGTAGTAATCCATATATCAAGACAAGATATGGTGTAGTAAAAGACAAAACAAGAGTTAGCTTTATCTTTGATCTTTTAAGCCGTTCCGCAGAAGAGTCTAGTGCATTTCTTGGCAGAATTATTGATAAAATAATGGCCAAGAATCACTCACAATTAGGTGCGCCCAACTTTTTTTATAAAGCCATTATGTACTCAGGCACGGCTACAATTGAAGATGGAAACCTAAGAGAGCTTGTTCACTTCTACACAGAGAATTGTTTTGAAAAAGCTTTACCTCTTATTGGAGCAGCTCATACGAACGGAAAGCTTAATAGCTTTTTTAATCGAGATACAAGCATAGATCAGAAGCTTTCTCAGATAGAAATTAAAACTGAAGAAAGTACTTCCTACTCATGCCTAGATGTTAAAAATGAAGTCAGGTTAAGTTTGAAACAGTATGCACTTAATCATCATGTACGCTTTGTACGATCAAGCGGAAGACACGTTTACCCAATAAAAGATGAAGCGGCCCAGAATATGCACATGGCAAATATGCTTGTTAATCACTATGTTGATAACAAAGAATCAGTCATGGGAATTATGAAAGGTTCACAACTCCCCGGAACGTCAGGAAGAGTTTTTCAATATCTAAATCGTTTATTTTCCTTTGATGCTGTCTTATCAATATTTGGATTTTCTGAAGAACATGGTGCATCTGAAGCGGCGGTTAGAAGTCAGAAATTTAGCGAGCATCTTGCTCGCGCTCCTCATGTTGCTGGACTAATAAAGTTAGCACTTGTTGCAGTCTTCCCGTTCCTCATTTTCTTTATTGTAGCTGGAAAGTGGAAAGTTTTAATTTATTGGTTTGCTCTCTACTTTTCTGTACTTCTTTGGACTCCATTATGGGTTTTGTTCTATCACATTATGACAAACATTGCTCAATCAACGGAAGTGATGAGGGAGTTTGGACATTTTTCTGATGGCATTTCGTTGTATGGAGCGAAGCTTATTAGTTCCAGAATGTACTACTTTTATTCAATTTATTCTTGGATTCAATTGCTAGTGGCAACACTGACAACAGGAAGTGTGTTTTTCTTTTTAAGGCCAATGTTAATGGAGAATAACGAAGAGTCTGCACCTGAATTCATTGGTGGTGCAAGCAGTACTGCAAGCACTGCTACAACCGCAGTCAAAGCAGTGGGAGCTGTATTATGAGCAACAAAAAAGCGAGTGTAACGAGCATTTTGGAGCAGCGAAGCTGCTCCAACGGGGGTTTGGGGGCTTGCCCTCAACAAGTAAAAAAAGGGCATTGCCCGTACTCCGTAGGAGTTTTTTTAGGGAGTGTGGCGCCACAGTCCATGCTTGCATAACAAAAAATAGAAAAAAATAACAAAACAGACAACAAATTAAAAAAGGACAAAAAATGAAACAAATGAACAAAACAAAACAAGCAAAAATAAAAAAAATACTACTAATAACAATAATAGCAATTACCACAAGCTGCGCAACAAATAATCCACATAAAAAAGTAGCCCTCAAAATAATTAAAAATAACAACGTAATACTAGAAGAAATAAAAAAAGAACGAAAACAAAAAAGGATAGCACCATATATAAAAAAATCTACCAAATTAATCAAAGCAGAAAGGAGGCTAATAACAGCAATTAACGCCGTAATTGAATCAAATAATTCTCTAAAAAGAGAGTTTACAAAAAAGTACAAAAAGGAGGTTCAAATTCAACGACTCAGAAGAAAATATCATCGGTCGGGCTTAGGGTGGAAA
>CAYGJN010000166.1:0-3964 GCA_964350135.1 uncultured Bacteriovoracaceae bacterium
TGAAATTATTAAGCATCTTAATAATGGCCACGAGCCTTACAGCGTTCTCGGCTATTAACAAAGCCTCTACTACATCAAAATATGATAGTGATCTTTCTGCTTATATCGCTAATTGTACAGAAATCCCTGCAGAGGTTTTAATTGTTAAATCTCAAAGACTAGATAAATCTCTTTCTAAGGAAGATTTAACAAGAGAGTCTATGCGTACTTTAAGGGTTGCGTTGCCTGATACAGCAAGTATGCTTGATGATGAAATTATTAAAGAGAAAAATCCATTAGATATTTATACTACTGTTGATCAGTCTTGCGAGGAACAAACTTCTCGTCTGGTTGATAATGCTTTTGTGGCAGGTGCAAGAGGTTGTAACTTTGCTGACGAGTGTGGGACTGTTTATAAAATTCTTCGAATTTTTAAAGGTGTTCTTTTCTTAACAACGGTTGAATCTTATACACATAATTAATTAGCAAAAGACTTCGCACACTTCTTCAAGGAGTCGTGCGAAGTTATTTCTGATATCTAAATCATCTTCATATTTAATAGCTTTCTCTTTCATTTTAATTTTATTAGTTTTCATATCAAAGTTTGGAGAGTTCCAATTGATAAAGGCCATGGCATACATAGTATTATCTTGAATTTGGCAAAAGATACCAAGCAATGCTTGCTCAGTAATTTGTTTTAATAGCTCTTTATCTTTAAGGTGAGTAAATTCATTTGTGTTTGATTCAATTCCCTTAACTGCAAATTGACCTTGAATGATTTCCTGAGAGCGACATATACCGGTAGTTTTTGATTCTATATATCGATGAGCAAAATTGTCTAATGTTTCAGTGGCAAAATCAGTCAGGTTAAACTCATTTAAAGCTTTTTGATCCATTTCCTTTCTTAACTGCTCTTTATCCATAATTTACCTCTAAGAGTTGATTATGCTAGACTCTAACAAAGGTTAGAGATTATGTCTAAAGAACAGTACTTAATCATTTCATTTCTTATTTTTATGCTTTTAGAAATGCGCTTTCCTATTTTAACTAAACAGAGTTTCAATTGGAGAGTTAGAGTTAATAATCTTTTTATATTTGTACTCAGTGCTATTGCAGTTAAAATAATTTTTCCTTTAGGGCTTGTTAGTATTTCTGAGAAGTCCTTGTTTAATGTTTTTTCTTCTCTACCAATAATAATTCGAGTCATACTAGAGTTGCTCCTTTTAGATTTTGTCATTTACTGGCAACATAGGGCCATGCATCTTAATCCATATTTATGGAGGATTCACAGGACACATCATTTAGTAAATAGACTTGATACTAGCGCAGGGCTAAGGTTTCATCCTATAGAAATTCTTTTTTCTTATTCGATAAAAGCTCTCGTGGTTTTCGTTCTTGGGCCACTAGCAATATCAATTATTGCCTATGAGTTTATCCTCACTTTTACAGCACTTTTTAATCATAGCAGTCTTCGATTACCACAATTAGGAGAAAAAATTATAAGCAGATTTGTGGTAACTCCTGCACTTCATTTCAGACATCACTCGGTAGAGACTGATGAGATGAATAGTAATTTTGGAACAGTGATACCTTTATGGGATAAGGTTTTTAAAACTTATATAGAGACTAATCAAAATAATTTAGTTCATATCAAATACGGTCTTAAAGCATCTAGAGACAAGAATATAATAGAGTTAGTGGTAGATCCGTTTTCAGAATGAATATTTAAGCTCAAACTCAGAAACATTATTTTCATATTCGTAATTATTTTTATCTTTTGAACTATTTCTAGTGCTTGTGTATTTAAGTTTGAGTTTTAATTTCTTCCAAAACGTTCTTGCTATATTAAATCCAGGAGCTCTTTTGGTCTCAACACCTCTAGCGTCTTTTTGCTTAAAATAGTCTGTTGCTGTAAAACTAAAATTAACTGTAGCATCAAACCCTAGAAAGAGATCTGGGACAATATAATCAGCTCTAATTAAGCTAGAATTTGTATTTGTAGTCTTAGCAACCTTGTAACGGTTGTAGCGATTTTCATTCACTAATAATAAAAAGGTTGAGTTTGGAAAATTAATAGTTTGTTCAAGATTAAAACCAGTAGTCTCTCTATCAAGAGTTCTTGTGGGAGCAGCATCTTCAACAACTTCAAATTTAAGCCTTAGGGTTGTTGGCCCAAAAGTGAAAACATTAAATTTTTCAGAAAGAGTAAATAGATAAGTGTCATTATAGTCACTTAGCTCTTTTCTTGAGTTAAAGTCTTTTTGATTATAGGTCCAGCCTGGTTCGAAACTTGCGGTAGCTTTTTTACCAAAAAGAAAATGTTCATAGCGAGTTTTTAATTTAAAATTAGTTGCCCAATTATCATTTTGGTAAACATCCGCGTTTTCTCTTTCACTATAACGAGCCTTTGTTGTTCTAAACTTAGGCTCTATAATCCATGTATCTTCAATATTAAATCTGTAGGCTGCAAAAAGATCAGAAGTAAGAACAGCTGAGTCTTTTTGGCTGGAGCTTACAGTTGCACCGTCTGCTTCTTGAACAACATTGGACTCATAACCAAAAGTCTGTGTGAAGTCGAAGTCCCATTTTTGTATTGGAAGAAAATTTCCGTTTTTTAATTTTCTAGGAAGAAGACCATAAGCATTTTTTAACTTGTATATCTCATATGAGATTTGCTGAGCAATTGAAGAGTTAGGGGCTTTATCTAATGCTTGTTGATATTTAGGTAGAACTTTCTTTACTAAAATATCCTTTGGGTTTTTTAGCAGGTTTGCTCTTTTCTTTAATATTTCAGCTTTTTTGAATGTAGCGGCTTGAGAGATATTCTCATCGTTTGATTTACTAGCAGAATCATAAAACTTATAAGCTTTTTTGATATACTTAAGCTCTTCTAGAATTTGAGCAATATAGATTTTTGATTGGGCAACTTGAAAGTTTTGACGAATAGAGCGAGTAAAAGCAGCTAAGGCATGTTTGTTTTTTTTCAATGCATAGAGAACTTGTCCGTGCTCATAGTTTAGCTCTTTATTATTATAGCCAAGCTTTTTAGCATCAACAAAGAGCTCATGCGCATCTTGGTACTCCTGCATTTTCTTATAACAAAGACCTTCCCAGTAATGGAGGAGTCCACTTTTGGGGTATTTCTTTTTTAACTTATCAATTTCATCTAATGAGTCAGCGTAATAGCCTCTAGAAAAATGTGAATAGACTGGATTTAGCTCAGTTGCTGTTTGTGAAAAAGCTGCTGGTGTCACCAAAATGGTTAAGAGTATAACTATATGAAATGCCATATAATGATACTAGCGCGACTTACAATATATTTACAGTAATATTTAACCGTGTAGTGATATCATCTGCATCTTGATTTGCCTCAAGAAGATCATCATCTCTATCTGCTTCAGCATCTTCTAAAAGTTGCGCAAATTGAGCAAACTCAGCATCAAATGCTGGGTCATTAATATTACCACCAAAGTCTCCGCCCATTGCTGAATTGAAATCACCAATAGCTCCAGCTTCCATCATCTTTGGCCCCTCAACTCCGTCCGGAGAAGATGGTACTCTGTCCCTGTCACCTTGTGCAGTTGCTTTAACAAACTTACCCATAGAGTTTAGTTTGAAGCCTGCTGGTGGCACATAATTACCTGTTGCTGGATCAACCCCTCCAAAGTTTGTATTTGGAACATAGACTCCTGCAATTGGATCAAAATGACTTTGCCCAGGAACCGGTGCAATATAATCACCGTTTTCACTCATATAACCACCAGCGGGAGGAGCGAACTCATTTGTTTCTGCATTGAAACTACCCTCAGGAGGTGGAGCATTAACCAGGTCTTCTTGAGTTGATTCTACTGTCAGAGCTTCTGCGCCAGCTTGTTCAACAATATCTTCTTTTAATGCGGAGTTATCATTTGTAAAAATGCTAGCTGCAAAACCTTGAGGAAGGTGAGAGCGTGTGGTTTCTTTTTTCTTAGCCGTTGCTTCTTTA
>CAYGJN010000167.1:0-3943 GCA_964350135.1 uncultured Bacteriovoracaceae bacterium
ATAGGAGAGGCACCTAAACCAACATCGTCTCTTCGCTGCTTTGTCCAAGCAAAGTGAGAAAATTGAGAGTCAGTAGATACTGCCATTACTTCACAATTCATTTCTCTAAACTTTGGAGCAGCATCATTAAATGCATTGATTTCTGTTGGACAAACAAAAGTGAAATCCAATGGGTAAAAGAAAAGAACTTTCCACTTTCCTTTGTAATCAGAAAGAGAAATATCTTTGAATTCGCCGTTTACAACTGCTTGAGCTTTAAAGTCTGGTGCTCTATTTCCTACTAGTCTTCCCATTTTGTACTCCTTAAAATTAGGGTTCAATAAAAATATAGGTCAATTTATCGCCTGTTTGAGCAAAATGCAATAGTCTCAAGGTCATAGAGATACATCCACGATTCACTGAAGCTTATTAAATAAACTTAGTTATATTAAAGATTTAAAATGGTTGTCCCGATAAATACCCATGTCCAAATGCGAGGGAGATGGCATGGAACCAAAGATGTATATTCCTAACCCAATTGTTATAGAGCAAACAGCTAGGGG
Source organism: uncultured Bacteriovoracaceae bacterium (assembly GCA_964350135.1). GTDB lineage: Bacteria > Bdellovibrionota > Bacteriovoracia > Bacteriovoracales > Bacteriovoracaceae > CAYGJN01. Next base: position 543 of record CAYGJN010000167.1, read on the forward strand.
GGAGAGACAGTATGATATCTACTCTAGATTACTACTGGATCGAATTGTTTTCTTAGGCACTGAGGTAAACGATACGGTTGCCAACTTAATTATCGCGCAGATGCTCTTTCTTGAGCAATCTGATCCAGAAACTCCAATAAATTTTTACATCAATAGTCCTGGTGGAAGTGTTTATGCAGGGCTTGGTATCTACGATATTATGCAACATATAACATGTCCGGTTCATACTTATTGTGTAGGACTTGCTGCTTCTATGGGCTCACTGCTTTTAACTGCAGGTGTGAAAGGTCATAGACATTGTCTACCACATAGTAGGATTATGATTCACCAGCCACTTGGGGGAACCCATGGGCAATGTAGCGATATTCAAATTCAGGCCAATGAGATTTTGGATCTCAAAAAGCAATTGAATAATATTTATGTTAAACATACAGGTCAGAAGTATGAAGCGATTGATAAAGCTACAGATAGAGATAATTATCTCAACCCTGGACAGGCTAAAGAGCTTGGATTAATTGATTCAATAATTGAGCGTAAAAAATAGAATTAGGATAATCAATGAGTGCTAAGAAAGAAAACTATGGAAATCTCCACTGTAATTTTTGTGGAAAATCTCAAAAAGAAGTAAAAAAACTTATCGCTGGACCTGGCGTCTATATATGTGATGAGTGTATTGAGCTTTGTAATGACATTATTTATGAAGATACTGTTAAGTCTCAGACACAGACTTCTTTTGATAATGTTCCAAAGCCTGCTGAAATCAAAGAGCATTTAGACGGTTATGTTATTGGACAAGAGCGCGCAAAAAGAATTATCTCTGTTGCTGTTCATAATCATTATAAAAGAGTTGCCCATAAGCCTATGACTAAAAAAGGTGAAGATGGTGTTGAGCTTCAAAAATCAAATATATTATTAGCTGGACCAACAGGTTCCGGGAAAACATTAATTGCTCAAAGTTTAGCAAAATATCTTAACGTCCCTTTTGCAATAGCAGATGCCACAACATTAACTGAAGCTGGTTATGTAGGTGAAGATGTTGAGAATATTATTCTGACTCTTCTACAAAATTGTGACTATGATGTTGAGCGTGCAGAGCGTGGAATTGTCTATATTGATGAGATCGATAAAATTGCTAAAAAGAGTGAGAACCCTTCAATCACTAGAGATGTTTCAGGTGAAGGTGTTCAGCAAGCTTTACTAAAGCTTATTGAAGGAACTGTTGCCAGTGTTCCTCCAAAAGGTGGCCGTAAGCACCCTCAACAAGAATTTATACAAGTTAATACAAAGAATATTCTTTTCGTTGTTGCTGGAGCATTCGTTGGACTTGAAAAAGTTATTGAAAAACGTCAAACCAAAAGACCTCTTGGACTTATGGGTAGTGATGAAAACGAAGCCGAACGTACAACTATGATTGATCGTTTAGGTGGAATTGAAGCAGAAGACCTTGCAAAGTTTGGTCTTATTCCTGAATTCATTGGACGTGTTCCTGTGACAGCTCTTTTAGAAGAGTTGGACGAAGTTGCATTGGTTAGAATTTTAGTTGAACCGAAAAACGCGATCACTAAGCAATATGCAGCTCTTCTTGAAATGGATGGGATCGAAGTAGAATTCGAAGAAGATGCATTAAAAGAAGTTGCTCAAATGGCCATCAAGAAAAAGACAGGTGCTCGTGGACTTCGTGCCATTCTAGAGCAAGTTATGCTTGAGGTGATGTTTGATCTACCATCAAATGACAAAGTCAATAAATGTATTGTGACACAAGCTTCTGTTATTGGAGAAGAGCATCCAAAGCTAGTTGAAGGACCTCGTAAAGAAAGAGAGTCTGTAGCAGCAAACAGTAAGCTTAAAGCAACAGACTTAGAGTCAGCTTAGAGCGCTTTTATAAACTCTACATAGACAGTTACAACTTCGTGAAACATTCTCACTAGTTTCAGGGCCTGGATTTAAATCCAGGCATTCAGGCAACCAGGCTTTCTGAGTAAGCATTGAGTCTCTATTAGTGATCTTTAGTGTTTTGCACTCCATGTAAAAATCAAAGGCCAGGTCAAATATTCTGTCTTTGTAAAAAAACATAAACCTAAGCAAATAAGACTACTATTGAGCAACTTAATTGAGTAATTCGGTTATGTGCTGTCAGTTTTTTTTAACTCTTACCTTTTTGCCTATAAGCTTTTGAAATATTTACCATTTTTTAAATAAATTAACTCTAGGGAAAAAATCCCCCTTGAAAGATTTTTGACCTGAGTCCAAAAATCAGAGAAAATATTAAGGTAAGATAAACTCCCGGTTTCAGGAGTTTGGTGGTGAATTTTAAATAGCGCAGGAGGTGCTATGACAGACAAGAAGTCAAACCTAGTATCAGAAAACTTTCCTCTCTTACCTTTAAGAGATGTAATCATCTTTCCCCACATGGTGGTTCCATTATTTGTAGGTAGAGAAAAATCAATTGCAGCATTAGAAGAGGCTGCTAAAAACAATAATGAATTGTTTTTAGTAACTCAAAAAGATGCAAGTATCTTAAACCCAGATAGGGAAGATATTTACAACGTGGGAACTGTTGTAAATATTATTCAGATGCTCAGACTTCCTGATAATACTGTCAAAGTACTTATTGAAGGTAAGCATAGAGCAAAGGTTTTAGACTTCGAAAATACTGACAGGGGATATAAAGTCAGTGTTGAGAAATGTGAAGATCACTTAGGTGATGAAACAAATCTTGAAGCAAGTATCCGTGGTGTTAAAAGTATATTTGAGCAATATGTGAAGTTGAATAAAAGAATACCTCCAGAGCTTCTTATGAGTATTTCTTCTATTACGGATCCTTCTCGTCTTGCCGATATTATTGTTGCTCACCTCACAATGAAGATCCCAGAGAAACAAGAAGTTCTTGATGCAATCAATGTTGAACAAAGATTAAAAATTCTGCTAGAAAAAATGCAGGGTGAAATTGAGATTATCAATGTTGAAAAACGCATTCGAAATAGAGTTAAGACTCAAATGGAAAAAAGCCAGAAAGAGTATTACCTTAATGAACAAATGAATGCGATCCAAAAAGAACTAGGTGGCAAAGATGAAAAATCTGAAACCCAAGAAATGGAAGATCGTCTTGCTAAAAAAGTTATGCCAGATGAAGCGCGCAAGAGAACTGAAAAAGAAATTAAAAAGCTTAAGTCTATGTCTCCAATGTCTGCAGAAAGTGCAGTAGTTAGAAACTATATTGACTGGATGCTTTCTCTACCATGGGCTGAGTACACAGAAGATCACAATGATGTAAATGCCGCTCGTAAGGTTTTAGATGACGATCATTACGGACTTAATGATGTAAAAGATAGAATTATTGAACAGCGTTCTGTGAAAGGGCTGGTAAAGGGAGGAATTGGGGAGGGCAGGAGGGGGTGGTG
>CAYGJN010000168.1:0-3896 GCA_964350135.1 uncultured Bacteriovoracaceae bacterium
CCCCCTCACCATAGGCAGAACTAGCCTCTTTCTTAATAGCCGAGAACTCTGTACGGCTCGTCGCCATTATTAAGATGCTTAATAATTTCATAATTATCTCCTTAAGTAATTTCACTAAAACTATCTCGGCTATATTTATACAACAAGGAAGATTGTAATAATTACCATTACTTAAGAGCTTATTTTCAAGATTTTCCCCCATGATTTTCCATACTTACCTAGCCTATACTAGAGAGATGATAGAAAAAACTCTTCTCTTTCTAATTCTCTCTACATCCTCTTTCGCTTTTATCCACTTCGAAGGATACGGACAAATTGGCCTAGGATTTTGGGAGTTTGATGAGGCCCAAACCACTGCCAATGAATTTTACGATCATAATGTGACATCTCCTAGTGTGGGACTTGGAGCGAGGGCCGGGATTGATTTAAAAATTCTTAGCTTCGGTGGTATTGCTGATATCAGATGGCAACACTTAGATGGCAGGAAATCTCTGCAAGATGGAATCTTTTTTTGGGATAAGGAAGGCTATGATAATACCTTAAAGTCCTCTCTTTATGGAGCTTATGCCTATATTGCTATTAAAAGGCTGCGCCTAATTGGTGAGTACTATAAAGAAGTTAATAGTGTATTTACCTATGCTGACACAGAAGCTTCAAATCCCTTTGGCGATAAAAATGAGCTTAAAGGTCATGGCTGGGGAGCAGGTATAGGAATTTTAAAAGATAATAATGCTTCTATTACACTTCTCTTTAGAGATATTATTTATGATAAATGGACTATAGGTAATATAACTTATGATTTGCCTCTAGATGATTTCACAAAAATCAGAGAGCAGTCTGGACAAATACAATTTGGTATTTATTATTAAATTTTATAGTGATAATAAAACTAGAACATTCTGCTACTGAGTACTAAGTCTTCTATGAAGAGATAAATAAAATATCTATGAGGCGTTTATCTTTTCAGCAGTTTGAAAAAAGCTTATGATGCTCTTCATAAAATGGCCGGGGATACAGGACTCGAACCCATAACCCCAGATCCGAAGTCTGGTGCGTTATCCAGTTACGCCAATCCCCGACATTAAAAAGAATATAAAGAAAGCTTAGAATGGTAAAGAAGAATGGAGATTCCTAGATTTGAGCGCGCTTATTTTTTGATGAATCCTGCTTGTTGAGCAAAAAAATAATAAAAACTCCAAAACAGGCTGCAATAAAGGCCGTAAGAAAAACACTATCAACTTGAGGAAAAATATTTATCTCTTTAATAACCCTAAGTTTTCCACCAATAAGCTTAGTCTCTAGAGTTTCTTTCCATGGCCAAATTTTTCTAAGTGAGCCCAATAAAACTCCAGAAAGAAATGAAATAGTCACATCAGTATACTTTCTGTAAAGATAAGCAAGTCCTTTGGAAATACTAAGAAGGCTTGTTAATGCTCCAAGAGCAAACGCAGCGATTATGACAAAGGAGCCTTCTGCTAAGGGATTTTTAACGGCCGCTGTAATAAACTCATATTTACCCAATATTAATAGTAAAAACGAGCCGCTGATACCAGGGAGAATCATAGCGGTAATACCAATAAAGCCACAAATAAAAATAAACCAAAGCCCTTGCGGGGTTTCTACAGGGATCATACCAACAACAAAAAATGCGAAGACTGTACCAATTAGAAAAGAGCCAATATTTTTAGATTCTAAATAATTCGATGTTTTTTTTGAGAGCATTGGAATAGATGCCAAGATAAGGCCAAAGAAGAAGGACCATGTATAAATAGCATATTCAGTAATTAAAAAATGCATAAGCCTAGAGAAAATTAAAATTGACGTCAGTACTCCAAAAATAAGAGTGAAGAGAAAACGCAAATGCAATATGGCCAAAGCACGATCAATATTACCTTTAAATAATTCTGTAAGGGATTCTTTTCTAAGAGAAGCAATAGCATTAAGAAGATCTTCATAAATTCCAGTGATAAAAGCGATCGTTCCACCGGAGACTCCAGGGATCACATCTGCAATCCCCATGGCTAAAGCTTTAATATAAAGTGTGAGGTACTGCCTTTTAGTTCTAGGCCCTGGGCTTGCGTTCCATCCAGACTTAAGCTTTTTAAAACTTAAGGAAAAACTCAAGGGGCGCTACCTTCTTTTTCTCCATATGGAGTTTCCTCAAGAGGAACAGTAGTGCGACATTCTGGACATTGTAAGTGATCCCCTAACCTTTTTGTGGTTCTTTTTCCAAGGACAGGATGTTTACAATTAGGGCAGTCATATTTTATTGGAAGCGACCACATAGCATTGTCGCAATTTGGGTAACTCGTACAACCATAAAAGATTTTTCCATAACGACTTTTCTTTTCAGCAAAATGCCCACTTTTACACCTTGGACAATTAACATCAAAATAAAATGGCAATGTCGTGTCACATTTTGGATAGTCTTCACAAGAAACAAACCTTCCGTAACGACCTTTTTTAACAATAAGCCGCTTCTTACAAGTAGGACATGGATCCCAAAAATACTGTTTAGGAACTATTTCAAGAGAGCCATCGGCCTTTCTTTTAAAATCTTCTGTACCTGTACAATCAGGGTAACTTGAACAAGCTAAAAACTGTCCATTACGTCCCCACTTAATAACAAATCCATGCTCATTACATTTCGTACAAGTAATATCAGTTGGGATCTCTTGCTTTTTGAGGTTTTTCATTTCCTCTTTAGCTTTTTCAAGAGTTTTCTCAAAATCGGTCCAAAAGTTTTTTAACACTTTTGTCCACTTAACGCTGCCTTCTTCTATTTCATCAAGTTGTTCTTCCATCTCTGCAGTAAAAAATACTTCCATTTCTCTTGGAAATGATTCTATCAACATTTTACAAACAACTTGCCCGAGCTCTGTAGGGTGGTAGCGGTTTTCAACTTTCTCGCAATAACCACGATCTACAATATTTGAAATAATTGAAGCATAAGTTGAAGGTCTTCCGATTCCCTTTTCTTCAAGTTCTTTTACAACAGAGGCATCGTTAAATCTTGGAGGAGGAGAAGTCCAATGTTCTTCATCATTAGGAGGATCCATAGACTTGAGTTTCTCACCCTCCGAAAGATCAGGTAATAAACCTGTAGGTGTATCTGGATCTTCGTCATTTCCACCTTTTTTAGAACGTTTCTCTGCAACTGCCTCAAGATAAACAGTACGGAAACCAGGAAATTTAATGATAGATCCTGTTGCTCTGAAAAAATGCCCATCGCTTTCAAGGTTAACAGTTGTTTGATCTAGAATTGCTTGATTCATCTGGGAAGAAACGAATTTATTCCATATTAAAGAGTAGAGCTTTAGCTCATCTGTCGTTAAATCTGGTTCAATATCTTTTGGGTTAAACTCAAGATTAGTTGGTCTAATGGCCTCGTGGGCATCTTGAACTTTACCACTGCCTTTTTTCTTATAAAAATTTGGATCAGCTGGTAAAAACTCTTTACCGTACTGGCTCTTTATATATTCTCTTACAGCATCAAGGGCCTGAGGTTCCGTTCTTACAGAGTCTGTTCTCATATAAGTAATAAGACCTTGAGGGCCTTGGCCTAGAACTGGTATACCTTCATAAAGTCTTTGAGCAAGCATCATGGTTTTCTTAGAGGAAAAGCCTAGTTTATTGGCCGCTTCCTGTTGAAGTTTTGAAGTTGTAAAAGGAGGTGTTGGATTTTGCCTTCGTTCACGTTTTTTATCTTCTGCAATTGTAAAATCACGCGACTTAACGTCTTTAATAATTTTTTTAACAACAGATTCTTCTGTTAAATCTTCTTTTTTAGAAGCAGACTCACCATAATATTTTGCTTCAAAAACCGTATCATCTTTTTTGAATTTTGCATGAATTGAAAACCATTGCTCAGGAGTAAATGCTTTAATTTCATCTTC
>CAYGJN010000169.1:0-3811 GCA_964350135.1 uncultured Bacteriovoracaceae bacterium
TTATCCCATACAGCTTTTAGCTCACTAAGAGTTTTAGGGAAATTTCTTTTTTCTGAATCTAATTCAAAAGCAAGTTTTGATTCTAGTTTAAAGGGCTTTGATAATCTTGAAAGCACGTGGTTTTTAACATACTTAAGTCTTTTATCCATAATCTGGTTAGCTTCTTTAAGCAGTTCCAAACTACCAGCAGTCATTTCATTATCAATATCTTTTTTAAAACGACTTAATTTTTTTACATCTGATCTTAAAAGAAACCTCTTTCCATAATCTAAAAATTCTAAATATTCTTGAAAAGCCTTTTCAGATAATGAGTCATCAACTCTCTTTTTTGAGAAATGCAAAGTCTCAAGTCCATGTTTTAAAATTGAACCTAAAACTAGATCCCGTTGTGCTTGAGCGGCAGTTGGTGTTTTAGATAATAATGCTGTTTCTCTTTTTTCAGTTTTTTCTTCATCAAGCCTTAAGCTTTGCCCTTGAGACCAAGCATTTAAGCTTAGAACTAAAAAGAGAAAAACAAAAAATGAACGAGTATAAAATTTCATAGGATTTCCTTTCACCTGTAAGACTTTCCATTATAAAGGCTTTGCCCTTAGCTTTCCACTTGGAATCTTAGACCCATAGACAAATCTGCTTTCTGTGTTTACATTGCCTCCATGATACTAGAGTTAAAGAATCTGACTTTCGCTCATGATGCAAAGAGTCTTAAGACGCTTAAAAATATTAATCTCACACTAGAACAAGGCCAAATACTGGGTCTTGTTGGACCTTCAGGAAGTGGAAAAACTACTCTTGCACGTCTTATTACTAAAGAGATTATTCCTCATAAAGGTGACGTTATAACCCAGGGATTGATTGCTTGTGTAAAGCAATTTGGTCCAAATACTCACCAAACCTTAAAAGACTATTGTCTAGATCAAGGCCAAGATCTAACTCAGCTTAGAGAGCTACTTGGGACCTTCAACCTTGAAACTAAAATGAATATAAAGTTAAATTATCTTTCCGGAGGAGAGCTAAGAAGAGTTTGTATTATCAAGGCCCTTCTTAAAAACTCAGATCTACTTATCTTAGATGAGCCTTTTAATGGACTAGACCAGATGTTGATTAGAGAACTCGGACAAGATCTAAAAAAATATCTTAGAAAAAATAATAAATCTCTTCTACTTATTACTCACCATCTTAATCAGGCTTTATGCTTATGTGACAAGATTGCAGTTTTAAATGATGGAAAGATTGAACAGACAAGCTCCCCTACAGAGTTAATAAAAAAGCCTATTAATAGTTTTGTTGCAAAATATTTTGAACTTTCTAATATTTTTATTACTCATTATAAAGATGGCAATTTAAAAACTCCATTTGGTGATTTCCCTTATTCAAAATTATTATTAGAAAATACCCAGCATTTATGTATGACAAGACCATGGCAACATTCAATTGGTAATACTGGGCCAAAAGCTAAAGTAGCTGCAATAAATTATTACGGATCTTATACTGATATTGAACTACTCATTAATGACTCTTCTCTTATCGTTAGAGATTATTCAAATTCAATATACTCTATTGGCCAAAGACTTCAATTTAGTTTTGATATAAATAGTTTACATTTTTTAAAAGATATTTCAGTTCAATTTGAAGAATCACGAAATGAATTGGAAGATGATTTTAATTCTCTAGAGCATTAAAATGAAAGTTAATGAAGATCTAAATTCACTTGAGTTTAAAATTTGTGGAAAGTCTTTTGCTAATGAGCTTATAGTTGAAAAGGTGAGCAAAGTCCTTAGTCAATCCCGTGTAGGTAAACTTAAAAAATTAGTACAGACAAGAACAAATCATATTGTTCCAATTCTTGAAAATATCTATGATGTTGGAAATATTAACGCCGTTATCCGCACAAGTGAAAACTATGGTCTTTTTGAAATAGCTAATATTGCAAGTATTAGACTAAAAAAGGCAACAAGAATTACTCAAGGTGCTGATAAATGGGTTGATATGAATAGTTTTGAAACTATAGATAGCTGTATCAAATATTATAAAAATAAAAATTATCAAATAGCTGTCACTGCTCTTAACAAGAATGCAATAGACTATAGAGAGATTGATTATACAAAACCAACTGCAATTATTATTGGAAATGAAAAAGATGGCTGCAGTATAAAAGCACAAGAATTAGCTGACCATACAATTATGATTCCCACTGTTGGGCTTACTCAAAGTTTTAATCTCTCTGTTGCCGCCGCAATTACTCTTTCAAAGGCCATGGAGACTGTTGTAGATAAGAAACTCTACTCAGATGAAAAAACTCAGGTATTTTTATTGGCCAAATACTTGCTTAGATCAATCAATTATGAAGAGCAGGCCTTGATAAAACTACTGACCAGCTGATCAATAAAGGGCAATTTTAACTCCATTCTAAAAAGATCAAAAGTATTAAGATATAATTTGTTTAGGAATATACTACCAAGAGATGGAGGTTTCTTGAATTTTCCAGCTTATGCTTATCAAAATTATCTCAAAAATAAAGATAGGCTCTATCATATTACTAAATCCATCATAAAAAAGCTTAGAAAATTAAGTAACCCTATTCAAAGGGCCCAGTACGCTCATAAACAAGTTAATAACTCTATTGAAAAATTATTAGAAGACCCAATAGTTAAAAATAATATTACTTGTAAAAGAGGGTGTGCAGCATGCTGCCATACTCAAGTGGGAATAACATCAGATGAAGCTTTTTTACTCACTGATTTAATTGTTAAAGGACATCCTGTTGATACAAGTAGACTAAAAATTCAAGCACAAATAGGTAATAATTCTAATGAATGGCTTAAGCTTAGCTACCATATGAGAAAATGTGTTTTCTTACGTGAAAATAATGAATGTTCTATTTATGAACAAAGACCACTTGTCTGCAGGACGAATTTAGTGATTAGTCCTCCTAAAAATTGTGATACAAGTGATGGGATAAATCATCCAGTAAGACTAGTTAAAACAGAAGAGGCAGATATGGTTACTATTGGAGCCTTTTCAGAAGCGAAAAGTTCAGGAACTTTGGCCAGCTTGGTCCATGACACTCTCAAGGCCAGAAAGCTCATCTAAGAGTATTTTCCAACTACTCTCCCCCATAGACTCTTTATCAACTATTAAGTGATGATGCTTACCTTTAAGTGTGGAATCTTTATTACTAAGCTCTGTAATTTTAATATTCTCATAAGGATTAAAGAATTCTTTTGTATGTCTGTAGGAAACAAGTTCATCTCTTTTATCTATAAAAATAAGTGTTGGCATGTTCCATTTATAACTCTTCCATAAAGTATAAAATTTTTCTCTTGCATCATGAAGCATTTGATATGCATTTAAACTTGTGCCTGAATTAGCGCTATATTTCTCAGGAGAAAAACCAGGGAGAACAAATTTACCTTTAAAAAACTTAGATATATATGAAAGTCCAGTTAGCTCAAATGCTGGAGAGATAAAGACTAGTCCATCAATATGATGCCTATAATAATGAGCAATAATTGATGAATACACTGCTCCTAGAGAAAACCCCAGAAGTAAAACTCTCTTGTGATCAGATTGCTTAGCTTCTTTGGCCAGAATGCAAAAATGAGACTTTACATGGGATTCATTGACCTTATGGTTTGCATTTTTAAACTCTTCAAGCGAGCCCCTATGACCTGGCAGAGCAACATTTAAAACGTCATAGCCTTGATTATTATAAAAGCTAATCAAATCATGCATAACAGTTGGTTTATTATTAAGACCATGAATACTTAAAACAAATCCCTTTCTCGCAATTTTAGTTCTATGCCATTTGGAT
>CAYGJN010000170.1:0-3795 GCA_964350135.1 uncultured Bacteriovoracaceae bacterium
AATTTAGTGTAAGAATTAGTTAGAAAGTTAATACTTTTGAAGCTAGATTATTATATGCTTTTAGTAAATATGAAGTTTTAAGAGATTGCTTCTTATAAAATATATAAAATTGAATTATTAGGAAAAAAGAAGCGATTAGTAGGTAAAAATGAGTTCATTCTTGGCAGAATCAAGGTCAATTTTTACTTTTCCACCTTTTGAAAGTTTTCCAAACAGCAATTCTTTCGCCAAATACTTTCGAATTTCATCATCAACAAGTCTTCGAATAGGACGGGCACCAAGTTTTTCATCGTAGCCTTTCTCGCCTAAATACTTTCGTGCTTTTGAAGTCATTTGAATTTCAACAGACTGTTCTTGCAATTGATTTTGTAATTCGGCCACAAATTTATCCACAACAAGATCTAAAGTACTCTCGTCTAAGCTATTGAAATATATAAGTTCATCCAAGCGATTTCTAAATTCCGGAGAGAAAAATGACTTAACTTCCTTATCTCTTTTGAAAGTCGCATTTTTAGTTTCTCCAAGTCCAATTTGTCCATCATCCATTGTTTTTGCACCAGCATTTGTAGTCATAATGAGAATGACATTTTTAAAATCAACACTTCTACCATTTGAATCAGTTAAAGTTCCATGATCCATGACTTGTAAAAGAATATTGAAGATATCTGGATGTGCTTTTTCAATTTCATCCAATAAAACAATTGAATAGGGAGATTGATTCACTTTTTCTGTTAAAATTCCACCTTGATCAAAGCCAACATAGCCTGGAGGGGCTCCGATAAGCTTTGCTACGGCATGTTTTTCCATATACTCAGACATATCAAGGCGAATAAACTCGATACCCATTATATTAGAAAGCTGTTTTGCAAGCTCTGTCTTTCCAACACCTGTAGGCCCAGCAAATAAAAATGAAGCAATTGGACCACTTCCACTAGAAAGTCCTGAGCGATTCATCAAAATAGCATTTGAAACACTTTCAACAGCATCATCTTGTCCAAAAAGAACTAGCTTAAGATCCCTGTTAAGATTTCTTATTTTTAATTTTTCATCTTTAGATACAGTTTGTTTTGGAATTTTGGCCATCTGTGCAATAACAGCTTCTACATCTGATACTTTAGCGTTTATTCTCTTTTTATTCTCTGGCAGCAGTTGCAAAGCTGATCCTACTTCATCAATTATATCAATGGCCTTATCCGGAAGCTTTCTTCCAGTTAAATATCGACTAGAAAGCTGAACAGCTGCCTTAAGAACTGATGTCGAAAATTTGACACCATGATGAGACTCAAATCTTGATTTTAAACCTTTAAGTATTTCAAGAGAGTCTTTTTCATCAGGCGCAGAGACATCTACCTTTTGAAAACGCCTGGTTAAAGCGGAGTCCTTTTCAATAAATTTTCTAAACTCTGCATGAGTAGTGCTTCCCATACACCTTATATCCCCACCAGAGAGCGCAGGCTTGATAAGGTTAGAAACATCCATACCACCACTACCTGTAGCACCAGCTCCCATAATAGTATGGATCTCATCAATGAACAGAACAGGAATAGCACCTTGATCTTTTCTATTTTGAAGCTCTTTTAAAAGATTTTTAAGTCTTTGCTCAAAATCTCCTCTAAACTTTGTTCCTGCAAGCAATGTTGCCATATCTAAAGAATAAACTTCTGCTGACTTAATGATCTCTGGAACATTTCCTTCAGTGATTTTTAAGGCCAGGCCTTGAGCTAATGCAGTTTTTCCAACACCTGCATCTCCAACCAGCAAAGGGTTATTTTTATTTCTTCTACAAAGAATTTGTACAATTCTTTGCAGCTCAGCTTCTCTTCCTATAAGCGGGTCAATTTTCCCCTTTTTAGCTTTTAAATTTAGATTTTCTGCAAACTCTTCTAATATAGATTTTTTCTCGCTGCCATCACTCTCTTCTCCATTAGGAAGATTTCTCACGTCTTCAGAGTTTTTTGCTTTATCCACTCCATGAGCGACCATTTGAACAACATCTCCACGAGAAATATTATTCTTTTCTAATAGATAAACAGCAAAAGACTCTTCTTCAGAAAATAGTGAAACCAGAATATTTATGCCTTGTATCTCTTGTTTGCCAGCTGATTGTAGGTGCATTGCTGCTCTTTGAAGAACTCTTTGCATACCCATAGTAAGCTCAGGTTGATAATAAACTCCTGATTTTTTAGCTAGTTCTCTCACTGACTCTTCTGAAAACTGTGTCTCACTTAAAATCTCTACCTGTTCAGCAGTTAAGATAGAAAAATTTGAAGGCTCATTTACAAATTCAAGGAGCTCTTTTTCAAGAACTACTAAGTCTGCTCCACAAAGCTCTAGTACTTCTCTCACAACTTGATCTTTTAACAAGGCAAAAAATATAAGTTCGAGAGTTAAAAACTCATGCCTTTTTTCGTTTGCCATTCTAATGGCCAGATTGAAAACATTATCTAGAGTTAAGCCCATTATTCTCTCTCTATTGTGCATTTAAGTGGATGACCATTTTGACGAGCATAAGCAACTACTTTTTGACATTTGGTCTCAGCAATCTCGTAAGTATATATTCCACAAATGCCAACTCCGTCATGGTGAACTTTGAGCATAATGGCCATGGACTCATCTTGAGTTTTATTGAAGAACTTTTTAAGAACTAAAATAACAAATTCCATTGTTGTATAGTCGTCATTATGAATTAAAACCTTATAACGAGGGGGTTTTTGAACTTTTACCCGCTCTTTAACGATAACCTCAGTGCTTTCATCTGGATCATTATCTGGTTTATTAAATTTAGGATTCCAATTATTTTCCATCTCTTCAAATATATACCATAATAAAGACTCTATGAACCTATTGGTTATCATCTCACTGACAATTATCAGTGCATTTACCTCTGCTATCTCTGCTCTTACTGGAATGGGTGGTGGAATTATCTTGCTCTCATTAATGACTTTTTTTTTACCAATTAAAGTCATTGTTCCTATACATGGATTAGTTCAACTAGTTTCTAATACTTACCGGTGTTTTTTACTCAGAAAATCAATTAAGACAGAGATTCTTTATCCCTTTTTGATTGGTTTGCCCTTTGGCGCAATTATAGCCATTCAAATTATAGACAGCTTTCAAAGTGAAAAGCTTATACTTTTTGCAATTGCCACAATGATTACCTACGTAGTTTTTAAACCTAAAAAAATGCCTGAACTAAAAATTCCTAATAAATTTTTTATTATTAACGGAATTATTGTTGGCGCACTTGGCCCAATTATAGGAGCCGTAGGGCCATTAATGGCACCTTTTTTTATAAGATCTGATTTTAAAAAAGAAGAGATTGTTGCTACTAAAAGCTCTACTCAGATATTTGGTCATCTTATTAAAATTCCAACCTTTCTCTACCTAGATTTTTCTTATCTTGATTATCTAAATCTCTTTATACCGATGATCATTATGACATTTCTTGGTACATATCTAGGCGTACAACTTCTCAAAAAACTCAACGAAAAGATTTTTATCAATATTTTTAAGACCCTTCTTTTCCTTGCAGCACTCAGGCTTTACTACAAGGTCCTTTTCGCATAATAATAAATTATGAAACTTTGGAAGATATTTTTCCCACCATCAGAGGTTAATAGCTCAATCAATTCCATACACGATGAGTTATTAAAAACTCTTGAAGGTGAGGATGAAAAAGTTATTATCTCAGTTGCCTGTATATCAGGTCTTTTAGCTCAAGTTGCATTTAGTGATATGAAAATTGACCAATCTGAAGTTGAATGTATCCGTAATTCATTAAAAGAGTATACAAAC
>CAYGJN010000171.1:0-3789 GCA_964350135.1 uncultured Bacteriovoracaceae bacterium
AACTTATAGTGTAGGGGCCATCATTTCTGGACAAAAACATTACGGAAGGTCAGTTCTTATGACTTTTTCAAGAAATGATAAAGTTTCTGAAACCCTCACAGTTATAAAAGAAATTCTAGATGAAATTAGCAAAAAAGGTATTGATAAAAATGAGCTTGGCAAAACAGTAAGTTATCTTACAGGTCATCATCTATTTCAATTTGAGTCAAATGATTCATTTCTAAGTAATTTATTGTTTTTAGACCATGCAGGAAGAGATTGGAAACAGATCTATAGCTTTCCAGAGAATATTGCAAAAATTGAACCCAAAGATGTTGCGAAAGTCATTGAGAAATCTTTTGGGTTTGATAATGCATTAATTGTTGTTGTAGGTGATAAGTCACTTTTGAAAATACTTTCTAAAATCGCGCCTACTCAAATTCTTAACTACAAAAAGTATCTATAAAATTAATTAATAGTGAGGGTCGTATGGCCCTCTATATTGACAATTGCACCAGGAAAGATCGTTAATGTTTTTGCTTTTATGGTTCCCTCAATTACTGCTGAAGGAAAAATGACTATATTTCCGTCACATTCAATTGAGCCTTGAACTGTGCCAAAAATTTCTAGTTTGTCTGCTTTAACTTCTCCTGAAACAAAAGCCGTTCTTTCAATAACAAGGCACCCATTTTTGTTCTCCAGTTTGCCTTCTAATTGACCTGCAAATCGAAAGTCACCTTCAGCACACACATCACCTTTGATAACGGCGGTTTTTGAAAATATTGAGAAATTTTTCTCTGTTAAATCGTAAATTTGATCCATAATTTTAATTCGCTACAACAGGGCCTACAGGCATTACATGTAAAATATCTCCTGTTCTATTAAAGATAAATATCTTAACAAAAACATCCTGATTTTTCTTGAGGTTAATATCAAACTCAGCTTTAACTTGTCTGAACCTTGAAATAGTAAAAGTTTCTCCTTGCCCAAAAGATGAGACAGATTCACTGAACTCTAAACTAGTGTCAGGATAAAAAGCAATCTTATTTCCTTGTTTTAAAACAGCAAAGATATAGCCAGAAAGTTTCTCTTGTCCTTTTTGGATATTAACAATATCAAAATTTAAAACAGCTCCCTTTTGAGTGAAGCTTAAATTAAGTTTTTCAATATTAAGCATTTTTCTTGATCTTAGATCAGTTTGACCTAAGGTTCTGGCAAAAAGAGGGATAAGGCTATCGGTTTCAACTTTTGTTGTATTAATCTTGTTTAAGTATTCTTGGTTCGTTTTATTAAGGTTTTCTATTTTAGCTTCAAGTGCGAGTTTTTCATTTTTTAGAATATTAATAATTTCAGGTTCTTTTTTTGAAAGGCTTTCTCTGAGATAGCGAAAGTTTGCCAGTAGGCCAACAGCAGCTCCTACGCTAATAAAGACAATAAGTACCGTTGTTGTGATAAGTGCTTTGAGCTTAGTTTTTTCAACCTCAAAGGCACGTGCAACCTTTTCATCTTGGTACATTACAAAAGTGACTTTCTTAGAAGGTCGAAAAAGCATTACTGTTTAGCCGCTAAACGATTAAAAAATCTTTGAGATGGTCTAAAAGCTGTATTAATAGCTTCAGGTGAAATTTTTGACCATGATTCGTTAACGATTCTCCAGTCATAAGTCTTATTTTGCATCAAGTGTAATGTTTTAAGGCCGGTATCGTTAATACTGTTGGACTTATAGTTTTGCAAAAAAGTAATAATTGCTTTGTTGCGATCTCTAAAAATTGAAATATTTGAGATCTCTATCTCTGGTGTTCCAGGGTTGCTAAAAACAGCCTTTTTATAACTTGAAAAACTTTGATAAGATTTTCTGAAATTATCTTGATACCGTTTATGGTAGAAGGAAATATAGTCTTTGAAGTTTTCAGTCTGCCATGAAACAAGCCAGCCATCTATAAGATTTTTTATTTCATCTCTTGCTTTTTGCCATTCATCTTTCGGGAGATAATCCTTATCTTGGACAATGATAAAAGGAGTTTTTGAAAGCTCTACGAATTTAGAAATTTTAAAAAGATCTTTATCAACAGCGACAACACAGCCTCTTGAGTCTAATCTTTTAGAAATTCTAGATTCATCATTAGTTGAGTGAAGCCATATCCCGCCACCTGTTTTTCCAACAAGTCGATCAAAGAAGTTAGGGTAGTTGAGAGTGAATGCTCCTGCTCCGTAAATATATCCTTCTTTTCCATACATCTTAAGTAATTCTTCAGAAGAGTGGAATCCATCAATAAAATAAATCCCTTCAGGTGTTTTTCTATCACCTTGAGAAAGTTTATCACCTTTAAATTTACCAGTTGCTACATTAAAGGTTCTTTCTAATTCAGGGGTGCCGTCATTATTGGAATAAACATAAAGTTCATGGCTAGATTTATTAACTACAATCACATGATGAGAAAAAACTTCATCAAGCATAAGTAGGTTTTTCGGTAGAAACTCACTAGAGTTACCGAGCCCAATACTCAGGATAAAAATCCCACTTATAAAAAACCTTTTCATCGTTAACTCCAAAATGAACTAATTCCTTTAAAATCAAAACGTTACCACTAATGGTAATACTATTTTGTTATCTTTCCAAGGGGGAGGTACCTAGAGCTTGAAGCTTTTTGCCTTGTTTCCATACTACTCTATGTCTCTGTTATTATTATATAGAGGGAGTATACCTTCATGTATTGCGCGGGGAGCTAGTTATGAGTGATCATGATGATAATGAAATATCTATTGATGAACCTTTGGTAGAGAAGATAAGTGATGAAGATCTTCCACCACCGCTAGACAATGATGTGGTTGAAAACGAAGATGATAAATCTACTGTCATATTAGACATTAATAGCTTCATGGATAAACCAGAGGGCGATAGCGATGATAAAACTCAAATCGCAGAGTTTGGTACTGATTCAATTTCAACAATGCCTAGTGAAACACTTAATGCTTTAGAGTTAGACCTTGATGCTCCTCAATTGCCAGATGAAGATTTTGCGACAAGCTCTGCCCTTGAAGCAATTGATAGTGAAAAAGAAGAGTTAAATTTAGATCTTCATGAACCAAATGGAGAAATTGAAGTACACACTGGTACTTTTAGTTCTTCTGCTACAGGAGTTACAAACCAGACTATAAGTGAAGAGGAAAACAGTAAAGAGATGGATCTTGACTCTACTGACTCAGAGTTTACTCATGTAGAAGCTGATCTTAGTACTCCTGAAGGGGAAGAGCTTACTGTCACTCATAATGAAACTATTGCAATGGATGAGGATAAAGAAAAAGAAGTCTCGCTCAATACAGGTAGTGTTGATTTTGAAAACTCGGGGCCTTTAGAATTGAATAAAGCTTCGGAGTCACAAGAGAGCTCATATTCAGATAAACTAGGAAAAATTAAACAAGATCACTATGAGTTGTCTCAGCATCAAGATGATGAATTGTTAAAACTCAAATTAACAATTGAGAATTTAAGAGAAGATCGTAGTCAGCTTATGGATAAAGTTCATGTACTAGAAAAAGAGCTTAAGCAAGCTAAGTTCCAACACAACTCTTCTCAGGCAGAACTTGATGAGGTTAAAGTTGAACTTGGATTTCTAAGAAAGAAATATTCAAAAGACTTTGAAGAGCTAAAGTACTCAAAAACAATTTCTGAAGAAAAAAACTTAATCATTCAGGAAAAAAATAAAGAGCTTAAAAAGAAACTAGAAATTGCGTCTGCGCCGGGGGCGTGGGCCGTGCGATCGGGGGAGGAGAGAGCGAGCGCGTTCGAGGAGACGGGCGTCGGGGGTG
>CAYGJN010000172.1:0-3762 GCA_964350135.1 uncultured Bacteriovoracaceae bacterium
TTCCGGATTTCTTGACTTCCGGAATCCATGACTTCCGGATTCCCTGACTGCAGGAAGCACTGACTGCCGGATTGCCTGGCTGCCAGAATGCCTGATTGCCTGATTGCCTGAGCAATTATCTTCTTGTACTCCTGGCCAAACAGTAGAGAGCAGCACCTAAACTATCTGAATCAGTGAGAAGTGATCTGTGACCTGTAATCGACAGCAAAGCCTGCACCTCCCTCAGTGATCCAAGAGCAGTATAGTAGAACTTCTTTCGATCTTTTAAGTATGGTTTTGCACTACCTTCTGCAATATTCAGCACTACGCTCAATAAGGCCCTCTCAAACTGGTTCTTCATAGGGTTTTTTAGTTCGATGCCTTGAGCTTTTTGGTAAAACTGCTCTGCAAGTTCAAGTGTTCTTAGTTTTTTCATTTAAATTCCTCCAGGTAAAAAAATTAGTCTTCACCTGGGTAGAGACTACTTTTTTACCTGGAGGAATCTAAATGAGAAATCTTAAGACTTACGAATTAGCCATGGATTTTTACCAAAAATGCCAAGCGGTCAGAGTTAACAACCGACATATCAAAGATCAGTTTGAGAGAGCCTGCCTTAGTATCGTTCTGAACATTGCTGAAGGATATGGCAAACCAAGTGAGAAAGATCGTAGAAAGTTCTTCTTTATCGCTTTCGGATCTTTAAGAGAAACTCAATGTCTGTTAAAGCTACTGAAGCAGGAAAGTCTACTGGCAGAATCTGACTCAGTGGCAGCCTGTCTTTACAGTTTGGCCAAGAAACCAGGCTCAATAAAAATTTAGAAAAGGAATTAAACCTGAGGTTGTTGAAGTACCTGGCGAGGCTTGGATCCCTGCTGAGGACCAACTACTCCGTTAGCTTCCATAGATTCAATGAGATTTGCCGCTCTATTATAGCCCACCTTTAAGCGGCGCTGCAGCATAGAGGCACTTGCGGCACGATGCTCAAGCACTACTTTTACGGCATCTTGATAAAGTGGGTCAGTATCTGAAGAAGATCCCATGCCACCGCCCATGCTCGAGCCACCATCTATAAAGTCTCCGCCATTTTCTAGAAACTCAAGAGCCTTCTCATCGAATTGAGGTTCATCTGTAGAGATCATTTTAACAAGTTGTGCAATCTCTTCTTCGTCTACATAAGCAGAGTGAAGACGTCGCATTTCAACACCGTGCTTATAAAGCATATCACCTTTACCTAGAAGGTTTTCAGCTCCAGCAGAGTTTAAAATTGTTCTGGAGTCCTGACTTGCAGTTACTCTAAAAGAAACCCTCGTTGGAAAGTTTGCTTTAATAAGACCTGTAATCACATCTACTGAAGGCCTTTGAGTGGCAATAACGAGATGAATTCCACAAGCTCTGGCCTTAGCTGCTAGACGACAAATATTATTTTCAATATTTTTACCATTTTTAGTAAGAATTAAATCAGCAAATTCATCTACAATAATAACAGTGTAAGGAAGCTCGTATCCTGAATCACCTATGCCTTCATAAAGATGAGAAACCATAGACATAGTTTCTTTGGATGCTGTTTTTACTTTTCTATTAAATCCATCAATGGATCTCACTCCAAGTTTTGAAAGAATAGTATAACGCCGCTCCATTTCCTCGACTGCCCATAGTAAAGCAAGAGACGCAGTACTTGGGTCTGTTACAACTGGAAGAATAAGATGAGGAAGGTTTCTATAAAGTGCAAGTTCTAATTGTTTGGGGTCAATAAGGATTAACTTTAATCTCTCTGGAGACATCTTAACTAAAAGTGAAACCAAAAGAGTATTAATAAAAACGGATTTACCTGCACCTGTTGCTCCAGCAACTAACATATGTGGCATTTTTGTTAAATCAGAAATAAATGGATTTCCAAAAGCATCTTTACCCATGGCAAGTCCTAAAACATTGAGTTCTGATTTAAACTCATCCGTATCAAGAACTTCATCAAGATAAATAACTTCCCTAGGGTCTCTTGGCACTTCAATACCCATCGTTGTTTTACCCTCCATAGGATAAATCATTCTTATGGGTGCACCTGACAGGGCCAAACTCAAATCTTGGGTTAGGCTTGTAACTCTAGCGACACGGACACCTTCACCTAGTTCAAGCTCAAAAGTATCAACCACAGGACCTTTGAGAATATGAATAATTTTGGCATCAATATTAAACTCTGAAAGCTTGTCCTCAATACGTTCAATAATTGCACGGAAATAACTTTCATCAGGGTTTATATTTTTAGTAGATTTTTTAGGTACCAAGCAATTTATAAGTTCTTTACTATTTACTGGTCTTATCTTGCTTTGCTTAGCTGGCCTTGCAGTGTTAACAATTGCCTTTGGTGCAATACTTGGTTCGGCTGCTCTCGCAGGCTCTTGTCTTTGTGGCTCAAAGTTTGTTTTAGGTTCTTCTTGATAGACAGCTGTTTGAGGCTCTACTTGCTGTTTTTCTTCTGAACGAAGATTGCTTGTAATTTTTAACTTGGCCCGTCCTATAAAATTACCAAAAGAAAATTTTGGTCTAACCCTAATGCTCAAAAGTCTATGGGCCATATCTCTTAGAGAGTCAAAAATATTTAAAACTTGTGCCTTAAAAGAGCTTCTAAAACAAACAGCAAAACTTGCAAGCAACAAAGTGGCAAGGCCCAGATATCCGCTAAGTTCTGTTATATATGTTTTAAATAAATAAAGGAGTCCGCCTCCAAGGCTTAATGGAAAAAACAAATATGCCCCAAATGAAAACATTCCTAAAAAGAAAATCAGGGCAAAGCTATCAAGTTCGTAATCTCTTCGATTAAAAATAAAACCATAACAAAAAGCAAAACTTAAAAATGGAAGTATTAACCATGGACCTAGGTAATATCCCATCATGGCAAGAAGGGATGTAAGGCCATAACTGAAAAAATTAATACTCTCGTTTTCTGAGCTAATACTTAAATAACTATCAGGGAGACTGCCTTGAAAGTAGTAGAAAACAAATGTTCCTAGAGTGAGAAGAAATAGGCTGATTAATTGCCATTTAAGAATTTTTTGCCTCATATCGTTATTTTATGACTATAAGAGGCTTTTTACAATAATTTTAAGGATTACTAAGAAGCTCTAGGTATTGATCTTGTGTAAGCTTACAACCGTTAGTTGAGCTATAAAGTTTTTCATCACCGAAAAGACTGTCTGCAATTTCAAGAAGCCCCATATCGATATTTTTATGAAAAAAATAGTTTAGGGCCACTACATTCATCATATCATCCATTTTTACTTTAATAATCATTCGCCTGTGCTCTTTGAGTTTAGCTGCAGAGTTTGCAATAGGACCAATAAACCAAGTACCTATAGAGGCTAGAGTTTGATATTTTTCCATCTTGGCAATCTCTGCTTTTACTTCTTCTTTTTGCTCTCTAATCAAGGCCTCAACTGCTTCCTGGTAAACTCCTATAATATTATCCTGCCAAATATAGACATCAGTTGTTTTGTCTTTGTTGGCAACAATAAAGCTGCCATTACCAGCTCCCTTGATATAACTAAATCCAATATCATCTTCAGCATATTTAAGATCTAGATTTTTGCCAAAATCTCCAAATGAGAGTTGATAGTCTCTAGCTTTTTGATTGTTCGGTATTAATTCAAAAAATGAAAGCTCATCATAAGGACTCTTCTTTTTCTCAATCTTGAAAGAACAAGCAGGATGTTGTGTCAAGGAAGTAATAAGCGCAAAAGCTCGTGATAGAGTAATAGTAGGAGGTGGTTCATAGTTGTTTTTATCTGG
>CAYGJN010000173.1:0-3740 GCA_964350135.1 uncultured Bacteriovoracaceae bacterium
TGCGTGTCTATGTAATACTGGCATCAATCTGTTGCAATGCAATTATAAAAAAATTTATGAAACGCTAAGTGAAATAAAAAAAATTATTCCTACATTTTGTGCAAATGATCTTCATTTAAACTTGGGACATATATCAGACCATTATTACGAGAATCAACAGTCTAGTGATATTAATCCATCAATAAAGATGTTTAATGAGGTTGAGAGTTTTACGAGAAAGAGAAAATTTAGTTTTTCAGCATACGGTATTGTTGATTTTTATTACCGAAAGCATCTAAAAAAATATATTGATAGCAAAAAAACTCCTTTAAAATGTTTATCCTTAATCTCATCAATTTATCTTTCAGAAAAAGGGGTGATTTATCCATGCTCTATGTGGAATCACCCGATTGAAAATCTAAGAGATCACGATTTTGATTACTCTAAATTGGTTATGTCTTCTAGGCATAAAAATGCACTGGAGTTGATAGCTCAAGAAAAGTGCTCTCATTGCTGGACTCCCTGTGAAGCCTACCAATCAATCCTTGGAAAGATGCCAAAAATGATACTTTGATCCGTGGCACATAGGTAATAATTTCAAAACTTATCTGTATTCTTTACATGTTTATGCTTTAGAAATACTAGTAATTTAGTGATTATAAAGGAGAAAGGTATGGTGAAATTTATATATGCAATTTTTATTGGCGCCTTATCAATAAATGCAATAAGTGCTGTTAATTGTGAGGACCTGAGTGATGTTCAATCAGATTACGGCATTAGTGGTAGTGAGAGCATTTTAACAAAAGAAAACTGGAGCAAGGTCGATGTTATCCTAAACTATAGTTTTGATAAATGTCTAAAGCATGTTGGTCAAAGCCTTATTAGTGTTAATGGTGAAAAGTTTTGGATGTTCACTACCAATTATGACGATTGTGATGGTGGAAACACATACGGGTCAATTTATTCTCATGATCTTAGCACTCCAATTGCTCATATATATGATGGCGATATTTATTGTGACCAAGCAGATTGGAGAAAAGAGAGTCAGGCATATTATAACAAATGTAATGCTGATGCAGAAAAACTAGCAGAGAAGAAAATGAAAGACTTCGGACTTGAGCTTAAAGCAAGTTCTTCACATGTGAGAGTTAATAAAAATAATTATTGGAAAGATAGGGTTGAGATTTTTGTTAGTGGGGATCTTTTAAATAGACCTGGCAAAAATGCAACCGTAAAAGTTTACGCGGACGTAAAGGAAAGCTGTCAGCTTAAATCAGTAAATATTGATTATATTTCTTTGTAAGTTATTGATGCTGAAAAACTTCGAGCTCTTCATTTTTATAATCCAGAAGAGCTTCTGAATTATCTATACCCCTAAGGGGAACCAAGCTTAAAATTGTATAATTATTTTCTCTTTGTCCAAGTTCTTTCCATAATGGGATTGATTCGATTTGATTTTTCATATCAAGGCTTTGCTCTAGCTTGCCAGGAGAGGTCATAAGCTTAATATCAATTGTTCTTATTTCATCACTTTTAGAAAACGTATTAAGAATAATCTCAACATTTTTTATAAAACGATCTTTGTTAATAAATTCAAAATGAGCACTCATTTGAGCGACATTGATATAAGGAGTTAGTTTTTCCCACTTTGAAGATGGCATTGAGCCATTGGTTGTAAGAAGCACTCTTTGTTTTTTATCATGTAAATATTGAAGAATATCTTGAATCCCGGGGTGTAAGGTAGGCTCTCCACCAGAAAAACAAAAAGTTTTAACAAATTTGGGGGAAAACTCATTAATTATTTTTTCACATGTAGAAAGAAAAAGATTTGTTTCTACATGGAGCTCTTTTGCATTGTGTACAGCAGGCCAACAATATGAGCAATCGTAATTACATTTTCGCCCTATGTCCCAAAGGATTGTTGGATAAGGAAAATTTCTAGGAAGAATTGAATAAGGAGAACTTATGCTATCAACTTGCTTAGTTGAGCTTAAAAATTGAGTTAAGTAATATTTATAAAGACTTTGCAACCCTTCTACATCTTGTGATTTAGGGATAGGAACATCTGCCCCACAACCACATTGAGCAAAGGGGCAAATAACAAAATCGTTAGGTACTTTAAAATGTTGATTAATATTTCCAAGAAATCCAAAATGCTTTTTATAATTTTCGGGATCATTAGCATCAAGAGAGTTTTGAAAACCATTTCCTGATCTTTCAAATACTCTTTGATATTTTCTATATACTCCACTTTCAACATTTTTAGGGAGCTCAACATTGATACCCTGTTCGGCACGAAGTCGTTTTTTTTCTTCTTTCCATCCCGAGTGATTAAATCGGTCAATTTTTGAACTCGCATTATTGCAGGTGAAGACATTTCCATCATAATCAATATAAAGAAGGTACTTACCTGCAGAGCATGCCCAACCCTTCCACTTGTTAATACCAAGGGAAATTAACTCCTCTGGGGAGACGTCTTTGTGGGTTTTATCTTTATTGAAAACTCTAATAAGTTTTGGGTGATTACTCATAAGAATATTCTATAAGAAAAAGGGACAAATGGCATTACAAACAGTCTCTTGAAAAGGGTTCTGCTTCTTGCTAACCTTATATATCTGGGGGCTAGATTGAATATACTTAAAAAACTGTTTTCTGGACGTCTTGATCGCAAGGGCTTTATTTTAAGATCTCTTTGCATCATGCTTTTTTTGATTATTCCATATGT
The DNA here is from genome assembly GCA_964350135.1 of uncultured Bacteriovoracaceae bacterium. Classification (GTDB taxonomy): domain Bacteria; phylum Bdellovibrionota; class Bacteriovoracia; order Bacteriovoracales; family Bacteriovoracaceae; genus CAYGJN01. Next base: position 2,705 of record CAYGJN010000173.1, read on the forward strand.
GGCCATTAGTCTGCTGACACATGACAGTGCAAAAGGTTTTCTTTCTACAGATGTAACGTTTTTTATAACATCATTTTTTAGCATTGCTATATTAGTGGCTGCAATTCCAATCTTTTTTTTAGCACTTGCGTGGCAAGTTAGAAGGACAAGAGATATTTTGTCATCAAGACCAAATGCCGAAGTTTATATAACTATTGGGCTTATAACTATTTTTAATTTTATTATTCCATTTTTTGGACTTCTTATTAGTATTCTTTTGAGTGTAATTCCAAGTGATTATTCAAATAGCGAGACTTATAAAAATACATTTGAAGCTCCCATCGAGAACCTTACAAACTTCATTCAGTCTTTGGTTAAAAAGAAAAATAACTAATGACCTCTTTTGAAGATATTTTCAAGAAAAAAGCAATATATTTTCTTGAAAATATTTTTGAATCAGCAGGACAAAACAATATAGAAATTAACGAATTATTTTTGGATCACATCTGCTATCGAGTTGAAACATTAAAAGAGTTTCAGGAAGCAAGGCTCAATTTGTCAAAAATTGGATCTATTTTAATTGAATCAATTGTTGGAGGAAGAAAAATTACAACCTTCAAGCTTCATAATGGTATTTCATTTTTAGGTAGAGATGTCTTTATAATTGAGCTTCCAGAGCCCAAGAGGGGGAGCTATTATAAAACTGGGTTTGAGCATGCCGAATTTGTTATTAGTGAAAGTTTTAAGAACTTCGCTAATAAATATTCTCATGTTGAATTTGATTGGAATGGAGCAGGTAAAGACCACAACCCAGAGTTAAGAATAAGGTTTAACAATGGTTTATCAATAAAGTTTCATCATAAATCTTTAGAGGAAGTTATAAGTGAAGAAAATTAGCTATATCCTTTCAAGAACTTGTTTTTTATTTGCATTAATTGCTTTTTTATTATTTTTTATTATTAAAAAAATACCTTTTTTGATAATTGGAATTGGGCTTTTTCTTATAGAGCTATTTTTGAAAAACACGAAAGCTACACCTGAGCACAGAGAAGCCATG
>CAYGJN010000174.1:0-3715 GCA_964350135.1 uncultured Bacteriovoracaceae bacterium
GTTTATTTGTGACCATTTTGGGAACCATAAGCTTAGCTTCAAGCTCTAGGGAGTAAGTAACTTCAGTGCTGCCATTTCCAAGGTCTTTAAGTTCCCAGGAACCTCGGTTTACTTTAAAAATATCACCACTATCAAAATCCCAGCTCACACGACTTGGTTTTTCATGAGTCATATTTAAAATATAGGAAAGTTTTTTAATAACATTAATAGAGTAGCGAACCTTAGCACCTGACTCACTAGACTCTAAAACTTCTGTCTCATCAACTCCATCCATGAAATCAGGATAAGAGTTATAATCAGTTATGATTTGAAAAAGTTTATCTGGAGTTACATCATAGGTTTCAGTTTTTTCTACACTGGCCATATCTAATCCTTAATAACGAGGTTTTGTATCGAAATGATGTTCAGCTGTAATATGTCTTATGGTGCCGGATTCACTTCTCATTACAACTGAATGTGTAACTGCTCCCCAAGACTTAAACTTTACACCTTCAAGAAACGATCCATCTGTTACACCTGTTGCACAAAACATAACATTGCCTTGAGCAAGCTCATCAATAGACCATACTTTGTTAATATCATTGATGCCCATTTTCTTAGCACGTTCAATTTCTTCTGGATTGCGGGGTTTTAAAATTCCTTGGAAGTCTCCACCGATACATCTTAAGGCCGCTGCTGAAATAACTCCTTCAGGAGCTCCTCCAGTTCCAAATAAAATATCAATACCAGAATCTGGGTCCGCAGTTGCAATGGCGGCAGAGACATCACCATCACCAATTAAATAAATTCGACATCCAGTAGATCTTAATTCTTCGATCAAGTCTTTATGTCTTGGTCGATCTAAAACGATGGCCGTTAAATCTTGAATTCTTCTTTTTTTAATATCTGCAATTCTTTTTAGGTTCGCTGTAGGAGTATCTCTAATATCAACAGCACCAACACAATCTGGGCCAACAGCGATTTTTTCCATATAGGTATCAGGAGCATTTAAAAAATTTCCTTTTTCCGCAATGGCCATAACTGAAATTGAGTTTGGTCTTCCTTGAGCACAAATAGTTGTTCCCTCAAGTGGATCAAGTGCTATATCAAGTTCTGGTCCATTACCATTACCAACTTTTTCACCAATATAGAGCATGGGGGCTTCATCTCTCTCGCCCTCACCAATCACAACGGTTGAGTTACAGTCCACACTATCAAGCATTGTTCTCATCGCATCCACTGCTGCTTGATCGGCTGCTTTTTCATCACCACGTCCCATAAGTCTTGCACTGGCAATGGCGGCCATCTCTGTTACTCGAACAAATTCTAGGGCCAAATTTCGATTCATAGAAACTCCTTAATTGACTATTGGAGTTTGAATTCTAGCATGAAAACTTTAGACTGATAAACTCTCTGGTTTCTTTGGGGAGTTTATCATCGGAAATAGATTGGATAATCTCGTTGGCGACTTTTAGTTTGGCCTGATCCACCTGGCCATCAATTTGAAAGGTAAGCTCATCCTCTGAATATAAAGGGGTCTCTAGGTCATTTTGGTGCGTAAGGGTTCCAGTTTGAACGCCTTTACCATCTTGCCACTCAACAAATTGATCAATAAAGAGCAATTGAATTTTATCGTATTCTCCGTCGTTATGTGTCCAAACAAAGATCTCAAGAGCACTTGCTGCTTTAAGCCAAAAACGTAGATTTGCAGGTTTTTCAATACCTAATGAGTGCAAATGAAGAGGGCGTAAGGCTGCAATAATATTTTCAATTTTTAAAAAATCTTCTACTGGTTTTGAGTCTGAAAATGAAAGACCAATTTTATTCCCAGATACCCATACAATATTTCCATTAACCATGGCCTCTCTACCATGCCAATGAAGTCGTCCATCAATGGATCCATTCTCTTGTAAAATATGTTTTCCATCTTTAAGCATGATTTGCATGCCAGACCCTGAGATATTATTAACTTGAAAAGTGAGCTCATCAGAGCAGCTTGCTTTAAAAGTAAGCGAAGTAAAAGGAAAACGAGGGAAAACTCTTTTTTCCTCTTTTCCTAATTGATTTTGTACTAGATTAAGATGTCTTTCCATTTATTGTCTCCTGAATATAGTATAGACAATGAGGCTACACAAAGCGCTGCGGAAAATAGGTCTATGGAATTAAGAGAGCAAGAACTAAAACAAAATTTTGATAGATTAAAGATCGAGATACCTGAGAGTGTTACTCTGGTAGCAGTTTCCAAAACATTTCCATTTTCTGATATTGAGCTTGTTTTAAAGCTTGGGCATAAAGAATTTGGAGAAAATAAAGTTCAGGAGTTAGAGAAAAAGGCAAAGTATGCTTTTGATAATTCATTACCAATTCATTGGCATTTTATTGGTAAACTTCAGTCTAATAAAGTTAAAAAACTTCTCAGTATCCCTAATTTGAAAAGTATTCACTCGGTTGATTCCTTAAAACTTGCACGAGAACTGGTTAAAAACGAAGGTTTATTATCTGCACCTATTGATGTTTTTATTCAAGTAAATACCTCTTTTGAAAAAGAGAAATCTGGTCTTTTAGAAGCTAAGGAAGTTAAAGAGGTGCTTGAAGTATTGAGCTGTTCTTCAAAATTGAAACCCGTAGGGCTTATGACAATTGGGCCTATCCGCACTGAGGATTTTGAATCTGATGCTCAGAAGTCCTTTGATAAGTTAAAAGAGTTGAGAGATAGCATAAGTACAGGTTTAAAGCTCTCAATGGGAATGAGCTCTGATTATAGGCTCGCTGTGGCCGCTGGTTCCAATTATTTACGTATTGGCAGCATTCTTTTTGGTAAAAGAAGCTCTTCTGTATAAATCCTCTTGTATTGGATTGACAAAAGAAATGTATCTAAAAATTAGATACTAAATATATCTTGTAAAATCTCCCTACGGCCCTATCCAAATGGCGCTTAATGGCATAAATATCAGAAAAACACAGGATTTTAGAGAGGAGTCCATGGCAATAAGAAAAGTACCTGAATTAAGCCTTCTTAGTTATGTAAACGGTAGCGCTGCTGATCAAGTAAAATTCGTTGATGATTTTTACTCAGGCCTTAAGGACTATGGCTTTATTGTTTTAAAAGACCATATCATCGATCAATCTAAAGTAGACCTGGCCTATGAATATGTTCATGAGTTTTTTGGTTTAGATGCAGAAAAAAAATTAAAATACAGCGGTAAGCATATCGGTGGACAACGTGGCTATACTTCTTTTGGAGAAGAGCACGCTAAAGATAATCCTTTTCCGGATCTAAAAGAATTTTGGCATGTTGGGAGACAAGTTCCAGCGGATCATAAATTTAATAAATACTATCCAGACAATATGTGGCCAAGTGAGATTCCTGAGTTTAAAGAAGCGCTTCAGGAGCTTTACGATGCCATGGATGAAACCAGTCATATTCTTTTGCATGCATTAGGAAAATCACTAGATGTTCCTGAAAACTTTTTTAAAGATATGATTGATACTGGAAATTCAATTTTCCGTCTTATCCACTACCCACCAGTGCCAGACGATGCTAATCCTAAAAGTGTTCGCGCTGCTGCTCATGGTGATATTAATCTTATTACACTTTTAGTCGGTGCAACTGATGACGGGCTACAGCTACTTGACCGTGACGGGCAATGGCTTAATGTCCAATCAGGCCCAGGGCAAATTGTTGTAGATGCAGGGGATATGCTTTCAAGAATTACTAATGAAATTATACCTTCAA
>CAYGJN010000175.1:0-982 GCA_964350135.1 uncultured Bacteriovoracaceae bacterium
TTTGTAAGAAAATCTTGATCTTTAGCGTTTTGACCAATATTTAATCTTTTTGTAGTATATGATTTTTACGAGTAAACCTTAAGAGTAGCTGAGCAGCTTTTAGAGGTTAAGGATATTTCTCGTGCCGAGATTGTTGAAGTTATGGGAAAAAATAAAGATTTTGGGGTTGTTCTTAATGGATTAAAAGTACTTGATTTAAAAGACAGTTCTTTGAAAAAGTTTATTAATAACGAGGAAGAATTTGAAAAACAATTTGATCAATTTTGGAATAATTTTGATAATTTATTATCAAAATTTGATATTGCAACAATGGAGCAATATATTGAAACGATTCATACACTGGCAAAAAAATACAACGATTACGATGAATTAAAAAAGTTATCAGTAGAAGCCAGAAATAGGTTTATTCAAAAGACAGACTATAATGAATTTGTTTTATCTGAACTTTACGATATGGCTGCATTAAGCCTGCGTGCAGAGAGAAAAGATATTAATCAAGAACTTGAACTTTTTATTCATAATATGAAGGATAAAATTCTAGATATCAAAGAAGGAAATTTTGAAAAAGAAGATATGGCCTTTTTGAAAATGCTTAAAACTAGTTTCAATGAGCTTCTTTCCGAAGAAAACTATTTGAGAGAAGTTCAAAAATTCTCTAAATGGTTGCTAATGTTTGATGCACAAAAAGCCCTTGCTCAGACTCTTCCTAGCGTCACTATAGATCCAAAGTCTTATAATGATTATAAGACAAGAAAGAATATTGAGTCATACCTGAGGAGTCAAAAACTTGAAGTTGGAAAAGGTTATATAGAAAATGAGATCTCTAAGTTTCTTTCCGGTGAAGTAATCATTTATACTCTTAATGGCGAAGAGATTTATAATTATCATGCACTAGAGTTTATTTTTAACTAGGCAGCTTTGTTTTTAGTGTCTCTTTCAAATCTCTTTTCAGCATACTCAAGAATTCTAATAAGTTTTAGAT
>CAYGJN010000175.1:992-3701 GCA_964350135.1 uncultured Bacteriovoracaceae bacterium
TTGAACTTGTTATCTCTTGTCTTGGGGTTTGCATTATGTAGTACAAGTAGTTCTACAAATTCATGCATTCTTTTTCGAGTAGCAATTGTGAGAATGGGGCTTCCGTTAATTCGAATTTGAGTATTAGCTCCATTTTTTAGGAGTATGTTAAAAGTGGTAGAATCATTATTTTTTAAAGCATAATAAAGGGGAGTGTAGCCTTGAGAGTTTTTCTCACTGACTTTTGCCCCTTTTTCTATAAGGTATTGGGCAACATTATCATGCCTTGTAGCCACTGCATAAATCAGTGGAGAGTTGCCAAGAAAATCCTTCGTGTTTGGCTTCATGCCATTATTGATAAAGTAACGAACAAAGTCTAAATTCCCAACTTGCGCTGCTAGCATAAGTGAGTTTTGACCATCGGAGTTTTTAAATTCAGCTAGCAGGTCAAAAATATCTTTCATTTCATCAGGTTGAATTCTTATATTTTGGCCACGAATCATAAAAGCTTTAATTTTTTGAGTTGCAGTTGGCCCAAGAGGAGAGTCTTCTAGGAGCCACTGTGGATCCTGGCGATTAAAAAGAGCAGATTTTTTCTCTTGAGCAATAGATCTTTTTAATTTTTTTATAGGGGTAACTTTTTTAACTGATGCTTCGTTATGATCGGTTGTGATTTTATTATTAAGTTCACCTTTTTTATGGATAGGTTCGCCCTTGAAATGCTTTGCCTCTGAATCATTCTCTTTTTTCTGCTCAAAGGGAGATCCATCAGTATAATCATTGATGATCATATCTTGTTTAGTGTTTTTGAAAATTCTAAAGCCCATATCAAATGGATTTTCATCAGTTTTTTCGAAATGCTGATGGTTTATTTCTCCCTTCCCCTTAATATCACCACGAAAAATTTTGACCTTTGATTTTGCTAATTTACGCTCTTCACTAGGAAGTGTACCTTGAGTCCCAACATATTCCTCAAGTGCATCAAGGCTTAGAAGCTCCTCTTCTCCTTCTCCAATATCAAAAAAATCATCTTGCTCCATTCGAAACAGGTCAATATTTTCAAGTTGTTCTTTGGCCACTTTTTCAAAAGAGTCAAGTAGCTGTTCAGAGTCCTCGTCCATATCAAAACTATTCCCGAATAAGGCTTCTTCTAGTTTTAGGTCATCAGAAGTTTCTAAAAGGTCTAACGCAGACTGACCTGTTGTAAAAGTCTGGTCTAGCAAGGCCCCATGAGCGACAAGTGTTTTGACCAGTTCATAATGTTTGTTTTGGATGGCGTGAAAAAGGGCCTTATCACCTTTAAAAATGCCAAAATTTGGATCAGCACCTGACTCAATAAGAACAATTGCTTTTTCATAAAGCTTGGATTTTATACAAAATAGAAGGGGACTAACACCTTTGGCGTCCAAGAAATCAAACTCATCGAAATCCTTAAGCTTTTCACGTAGCTTATCGCCATTTAGGGTCACAAGAGAGCTAAAGAGCTCTTCCATATTCTTCTTTTCCATGTAGTTCCACCATTCCTCTAATACAAATAACATTGTAACTCAGCTCCAAAATACTTGCTAATTGGCTGAAATTAGGAGAGATTAACTCTGCAAAAAAACCTAAACCTGCCACAAAAGTATGCCTATGAATTTTGAGTTACTTAAAAACATCGCCATTGTCGCTCACGTTGACCATGGAAAAACAACACTTGTTGATGGTCTCCTAAAACAAAGTGGAGCTTTTAATGAAAGAGAAGAAATTCAAGACCGTGTAATGGATAGCGGAGAGCTTGAAAGAGAGCGTGGAATAACAATACAGGCTAAGAACTGTGCAATTACTTGGAATAATTGCAAGATCAATCTGCTAGACACTCCTGGGCACGCGGACTTTGGAGGAGAAGTTGAGCGATCATTAAATATGGTTGATGCTGTTATTTTATTAGTTGATGCAGCTGAAGGGCCACTTCCTCAGACAAGATTTGTTTTAGGTAAAGCAATGGAGCAAGACCTTAAAATTGCTGTGGTTATAAATAAAATTGACCGCCCAGATGAGAGAATTTCAGAAGTAAAAGATGAGATTGAAGATCTTTTCTTAGAGCTCGCTTCTTATCTAAACAAAGAAGACTTTGATCTTGATATTCCTATTTACTACTCCTCTGCAAAAGAGGGTTTTGCGAAAGTAAAACTTGAAGACCCTAGTGAAAACCTTCATCCACTCCTTGATTTTATGGTGAGTGATTTTTTTCCAACCCCTCAAGTTAAAAAAGATGGTGGACTTCAATTATTAGTGACGAATCTTTCATATAGCTCTTATTTAGGAGAGCAGTTAATAGGTAGAATAGAAAGAGGAAGCATTAAAAAGAATGAACATTATGTGCTTGTTGGTGTAGACGGGGCCAAAAAGTTTAAGGTTAGCAATATTCAAGCTTATCATTCATTAGGGCAAACAGAGGTTAATGAAGCAGATGCTGGTGAAATTATTATTGTCTCAGGTGCAAAGAATATTGAGATAGGTGATACCTTATGCTCGGTAGATACTGTTGAGCCACTACCTCGAATTTCAGTTGAGCCGCCAACTGTCTCAGTTAATGTATCTGTTAGTACATCGCCTTTTTCTGGACAAGATGGAGAATATTTAACTTCTAGAAAATTAGAAGATTTCTTAAAAGAGTTTAGATTAAATAATGTTGCTGATAAAAAAGAACCTACTGATGACCCGAGAATTTTTGGGGCAGACGGGAGA
>CAYGJN010000176.1:0-3653 GCA_964350135.1 uncultured Bacteriovoracaceae bacterium
GCTCAGATATTAAGGCCGTTTGTATACCTAACTTTGGATCTTGATGAAAATATTTAAAATGATTTAAATCTTTTTTTTTCATTCTCTTAAGATTCCCCATTAATATAACTGTATCGTGATTGCCAAAAAGTGCATGGACACGTGAACCTTTTTTCTTGGCCTTATCAGAAATTAAGTTTATTAAATTCCAAACTCCTAAAGTATTAGGACCTTTATTCGCATAATCACCTCCAAGAACAATATCGATATCCTCTGCAATGAAATTTCCATTTTTGTCTAGAATCTTGGCCCCAACAAGCGCATCGATGAATGCCTTGGGATCACCATGAAGATCACCAATAGCAAAAATTTCACCTCGTTGTTTATAAGCAAATTGATCAGCACCTGCAATGAGGGAAGTTGTACTAAAGCTAAGAGCTATTAGAATTAATAGCTTAAGAGTTGATAATTTTATTATCTTTTTTCTCACAATTTACCTTAGTCTTAAATACTCTATTTAAAAGCAATTATGATGCCAAATCATTGTGGAACTAGCCGTGTTTATTGATTTTTAGGCTATCGTAGAGAGGGTGAAATACAGAAATCAATTTAATGTTGATAGATGTCTAAATTTTAGACAGTTTAGTTTTTTGCCATTCGACGAGCTCTTTTCCAAGAGTCAAAAAAAAGTCTTAAATCTGCAAGGTATCGATCACCTGTTTTAGATTTAAGTTTAGAAGTTATAAGCTGTAGAAATGAATATTCTAGGTTTTCATGTCTCATGGATCTAGATTTCTCTAGGACTACCTTGAGTTCACCTACAACACTAGGGTCATCTTCTAAAACAAGAATCGATTTAAAAGATCGAATATATTTTTTTGCCTGGTCTTGTGATAATTTCCTTATCTCATCTTTAAGCTCTTTTGTAGGAGTGAAAAATTTAGGATTTGGATTCACACTTGCTGGAGCCCGTTGAGGTTGTGGTTGAGTGTCAGCAAATTTTAAAACACCATGCTTATTTTGTTTTGCTAGTATGGCTGCCTTTTTTCTAGATGCAGTTCTTTTAAACTGAGCAGCTCGTTTTTTAATCTCTTTTTTTCGAGTAGGTCTTTGAACAACAAATTTAGGGTATATAACTCTTTTAGGAAGATTGATAACCTGACCAATTTCTACGAAATCAATATTCATAATATGAGGATTTATTTTCTTTATTTGATGAACCATGCTGCTTGAGCTTGATTGTCCATAGAGCCTACGTGAGAGCTTTGATAAGGTATCTCCAGCAACAATTTGATACTGAGTATACTGTTTTGTATTAGGCACCAAAAACTTGTTTAAGACTCGTAAATTAAGCCATTGATCAGGATAGATAAGATCAGGATCTTTAATATGCTTATTTGAAGCTAGGATTTCTTCTAAGTACTCTTCAAGACGTATACCTGGAAGTAGATGTTGTTTTTGATAGAAGATCTTAGAGAGGGAGTCATCTTTTTTAATTTTATGATCTATAAGTTCATTATGAGGGAGAAGAATTCTTTGCTCAGGGTAGATGAGGTGCGGATTTAAAATATCCGGGTTCATCTTCATAACTATTTGCAAGTATTGAGGCCTGATAAAAATGCTTGGTCTTTGATCCCTAAATTTCTCAAAAAGGATTTCACTTAAAGTGTCTCCTTTTTTAACAGTGTATACCTCACTGGCCATGCCATTAAGACCTGTTAAAGAGAGTGTGACCATGCCATATTTGAGCTTACTCATATAGACTTAATCGGTATTTTCCACACTAAATAGAAAAAAAGATTGATGTTTCAAACCACTGGAAGAGTTTTCCAGTTAATAATAACCAATCGATTTACTGGTTCTCTCTACTCATTTGCAATAACAGCGCTTGTCTCAGGTGGAATATCGAACCATCCAGCTGGAGATCTATCTATTGTTCTTGAAGATCCATGAATTTGTTCTGTACTTGTCACTGCATGTCCAGTTTTAGCACCACATAGACTTATTGACTCAACTTCTATTTCTTTTTTAAGGGCCTGAAAAATTTCCCGTCCATGCTCATACTTTTCTCTTTTACGCTCATGACAAAACAAAGTACAGGTAGCATCAAAGCTAACTCCTTCGTTCAAACTGCTACCAAGATCTTGTAAAAAGTCTTTATAACGTTGTGACTTTAATTTGATATCTTCTTGAGTAAGGGTAATAAAGCCCCCCGTTTGAGTTTTAATTTTATGATAAACAACTTCACTAAATACATAAGATAAGTATTGCTTTAAAGCAGCTCGACCACTGATACTGCTGTCTTGAAAGGCAATATTAAAACGATCAGAGCTCTCTTGATTTAAAATATTTTTAGATCCACTGGCGCGAGTTGATTTAAGCCCTGATTTTAAAGCAATAAAATTCATAAGCTCTTGAGGATCAAGTTTGTTTGCAATCACATCAGCAAGTCTTGATTTTTCTTCATTTGAGCGACAATTATTTTCCCCTGCTAAAGTCTCAAGAGTTTTATCAAGCATAATCTTAACTAGTATTTTAGATACAATAATCTCTTCAATTTCATCACGAAGGCCTTGAATTCCTCGTACTGCAACTATGTCTTGAGCCTTCTTAGAATTAAGATCAATCCCAAAAGTCTCAGGGGCATATTCATTAAAAAATTCCGCTTTAATGCTTACTTTAATATCATCATTGCGGTTATAGATTTCTAGCTCATGCTCAAAATTTCTTTTTGCACTTGAGCTTATACTGTTTAATCCAGCTGAAGCTGCAGTATAACTAGGTCTGTTGGCCTTGGATGTGTAGATAGAATCAAATGCTTCATATTGGGCAAAACTTTGTGAAGCAAACCCAATAAAGGCCATTAGAATTAATGCTCTCATTTCAAACTCCAGATTAATCATTATAAGTAGTTTTATATAGAGCAATGATGATGCCAAAATTAGGGTTCTAAATGGCTGTAAAGACATAGTAAATATGGCTAATTCTTAAAAACTGTGTAAATTTTATAGTCTTCTCAGGATATAAAAAGCTGGCCTTCAATTTCTTATTGGTGTCACTTTGATCCTATAAGAGCTGCTTAAAGAGCTATTTTTACAGTTTTTCTGGAGAACTTTTGTAAGTACTTCTTCATTGTTCAATTCATAGGAGAGCTCTATATTGGGCCTATGAACGTTAAGACCAAAGTTGGTCTATACCATAGGAGAAAATAATGAGATTGATGATGACATTTATGCTTTTAAGTACTTTTGCTTTTGCTGATTTAGCACTTGAGCAATCACCTGCATTACAAGCAAAGAAAAAAGAAGCTGTTCAAAGTTGTAGGGCGGAACTTAATTTAACACTTGAACAACTTGAGGCAATCGCTTCAGTTACTCAAACAAGAAAAGAACTTGTTAAGGCCTTAAGACCCGCTGTAAGACGTGCCCAAAGACAGTTAAGAAGAACTCGTCTTGATGTAAATACAACTAAAGCAGAATTAGTTCAGGCAAGAAAAAATCTTAGAATGGCCCAAAGACCAATCAGAGTTATAAGAAGTCATGCAAATCTAGAAATTAATTTTGAAATCCTAACTGGTGAGCAAAGAGTTGAGATGGCAAAATGTATGCAAAAGAAAAAAGGTGCAAAGGGTAAAAAAGGAAAGAAAAAAGGGATTAAAAAAGCAGACCCTGCTT
>CAYGJN010000177.1:0-3589 GCA_964350135.1 uncultured Bacteriovoracaceae bacterium
ATATAGATACTATTAAGTTTCAAGCTGTATTTGTAATCAATTTCGATGTTTGTTGACCTAGCGAAGCTGGGAGCGATTTGTATCATTTTTTTCTTTGATCTGTTTCCTTGTGCCATAGTTACTCCATCCCCAATTGACTTTCTTCAAAATAATGAATTAATGAACGACTGGATGTCCTTTTATTAATGTTTACAATAAAATACCCCCCAGATTTATTAAATGTTAGGTATTTATCTGGATAAATTCTTGAAACAGTCTCGATAATCTGTACGCACTGATCAATAGATAATCCTAGGATAAGTCCGGGGGAATTTTCTTTACTTGCAATTTCTTCAATATTTATTGATTCAACCTCTTGTAGATCATCACTCCAGAAAAGAAATAATGTATAAATAAAAATTAAAGGTGAAATCTCAGAAGAGTTTAATTCTCGTTTAATATATTTATTATTAACCTTATCTATCCACTTAAACCTTGAAAAAGGTGATGGATTATTTGTTTCGGGGTCATATTTGTGATCATATTCTTCAGTGCGATACATCCTTAGTAAGCATTTAATATCCTTATCTAAGGTAGCATCTTTTATTTTTCTGTCTGAGTTAGTTGATATATATGACTGAAGATAGACACTTAACGAATTAGCTTCAAACTCTGTTGCAGAGAATTTATTAAAGAACCAATGCCAAACAGTTGCAGAGTCTTCATTTGAGCTTAAAAGGTAATGAATGAGCTGAATTGTCCCATCTAGTTCTAAGTAGGGATCATAATGTAGAATATTTGAAGCTATCTCTGTCATGTGCAATTCGGAGTCTTCTTTTACTGCAAGCTGAGTGGCCTCTAGCCAATACTTTAAAGACTCAACCATATTTTTACCCATTCCAAGTTTCTCAATCGCTGAGTCTTTGAATAGTATCTTTGGATCTTTTTCGATTGCTCTAAGCCCTTTATGTAGCCAAGAGTTTCTTAGGTGAAATGTTTGATGTGCTCCAAATCTCATTGTGTGTATTTCCTTTCAGCTTCAGAGGAAAGTCTTATTCCTCGTTTCTTTCTTTTAATTTTTTCGATGTATCCTTTATTTTCTAGTCCCAGCAATGACTTATGGACAGCTCCTGGGTTTGAGATTTCCAAAATTTCTTGAATCTCATTGATAGTTGGAGGATACTCATATTTAGATAAAAATTTGATCAAAGTTTCAAAAATTTTACTTTGCTTTTCAGTCATAGGGAGTAGCATAGTAATATGTTGAGGTTAAATTTTGGGTAAGTAAAGGGTAAAAAAAAGTTAAAATAATGGACACGATGCATAACAATCTAAAACAGATTTCAATTAAAGATGAATACCGTTCTGATACTTGTAACATAGTTGATGACTTCTATATTCCCTGTTTAAGAGCGACTAAAACTTATTCAAGGGCAACAGGTTACTTTTCAAGTGAGTCTCTCTCATTAATATCCAAGGGCCTTATAGAACTTATTAAAAAAGATGGAAGGATGAGGCTAATTGCTTCTCCTGACTTGCAAGAGCAAGATATAATCGCGATTAAGTCTGGCTTAAAAAGCAAAAAATCTATCATTAATGAAACTTGTAAATTGATAGAAAGTGATGACCCAATTCAAAAGTGTCGATTAGCTTTTCTTGAAAACCTGATTGCGAATGGTAAGCTTGAAGTCAAACTTGCTATTAGAGATTTATCCCAAGGAAAATATGGAATCTACCATGAGAAGATTGGTATCTTTGAAGATAGTTTAGGCAACTTAGTATCTTTTACAGGTTCAAACAATGAAACCAAGGGTGGTTTAATAAATAATTTTGAATCATGTAATGTTTTTTGTAGCTGGGATGATGGTGTTTCTAGCCGAGCGAAGTCAAAGCTTAATCACTTTAATGATTTATGGAGTAATAATTGTAAAGGTTTAGAAATAATCGACTTTACTGAACAAGCGGCTAGCGAATTGTTAAAATTTAAACAATTTTATAAGGAAGAAGACCCTGAGTCTGGTATAGCGAGTATTTCAAGGTTACTGCTTGGGCAAAAAAATACTCCACAAATGCCTCCAGAAACCATATTTAAATTGAGAGACTATCAAGAAAGCGCAATTAGTAATTGGTCAAAAGCCGACGGAAAAGGCTTTTTTGAAATGTGTACTGGGGCTGGAAAAACAAAAACTGCTATTGCCGCAATCGCACTTACATATAAAGCATTAAACGAGAAACTTTTCGTTTTAATAATTGCACCTTACCAGCACTTGGTAACTCAATGGTGTGAGGAACTTAAAGAATTTAATATTGAAGCAATACAAGTAATGGGTGATTCAAAAAAATGGATTCCACCTGTTTCCAGAAAAATTACAGAGTACAGTGCTGGTGCATTGGATTTTGTTTGTTTGATTTCAACGAATGCTTCATTCGCTACTCCTAAATTTAATGATCTAATTAATAGTATAAGAGGTGACTTTTTAATAGTTGCTGACGAAGCACACAATATGGGTAGTTCTAACTCCCTAAAGTATCTTCCTAATAATGCTAATTATAGAATAGCGTTAAGTGCAACACCTGTTAGGCATCACGATGAGGAAGGAACAGAAGCACTACTTGATTACTTTGGAGAGCCAGTAATCCAATTTACCCTCAAAGATGCATTGGACAGAGATTTCTTAACAAAATATTATTATCACATAGTTCCCGTGGTACTTGATGAAGATGAAAGTAAAGAGTTTGAGGTCTTATCATCAAGAATTGAGCTTCTTTCATTTGGATTAAACAATAAATCCAATAAACAGTCTGGTAGTTCTGAAAAAGCAAAAATTTTAGAAAGTCTTCTCTTTAAAAGGGCCAGATTAGTTGCATCAGCAAAAGGTAAAATACCAAAGCTTAAAGAAGTAATTCTTAATGAAAGTGAAGAGGTCAAGAATGCATTGTTTTATTGTGGTGACGGCACATTGAGAGATGAAGAAACTGATACAGATGAACGACAGATTAAAATTGTTACAAAATTGCTTGGGAATGAACTTAACATGAAGGTGCATCAATTTACCTCTCAAGAGTCTCTACCTGAGAGAGAGAAAATTAAGCGAATGTTTATAAACGATGAGCTAGACGCACTGGTTGCGATTAGATGCTTGGATGAAGGAGTTGATATTCCTAAAATTAAAATGGCATTCATTCTTGCAAGTACAACTAATCCTAAGCAATTTATTCAAAGAAGAGGTCGAGTTCTAAGAAAATTCAAAGGGAAAAGACATTCAATCATATATGATTTTCTTGTCTTACCCGATCCAAATATCGTAACATATAAGTATTCAAAATCACTGGTATCTAAGGAACTTGATCGTATCAATGAATTTGCAAAATTAGCCATAAACGGCCCTGACTGTTTAGGAAAACTTAGAGAAATAAAAGAAAAATATAATTTAATGGATCAGTAATGGAAAAATCAAAACAATTAAGGGAAACCTTAAACCAAATTTTAGAAATAGAAGCTGAGTATTTTGAAATGGAGGAATTGTCTCCACCTCAGAAAAATACTCTTGTTACTAAAATAGTTAAGATAATAAAAGAGCGAAAGGATACTGAAAATGATTCTCAATAG
>CAYGJN010000178.1:0-3563 GCA_964350135.1 uncultured Bacteriovoracaceae bacterium
TGGATATGGCCATCTTCTCTGCTTTAGTAGAACTCATCCGTACAATATAATCCATTGAGAGTAATACTGAAGGCAAATGTCTTGTGGTTAAATCCTCATTAGCTCATGAGCTGAATATAGATGATTCTGTCTCTATAAATGGTGCCTGCCAAACTGTCATCGCTAAAAATGAGGATTCGTTTACTGTTCAAGCTGTTCATATCACTCTTCAAAAAACAGGCCTTGGAAATCTAAAAATGAATGATCCTGTTAATTTAGAGCTGGCCTTAAAAGCATCAGATCGCTTAGGTGGTCATATGGTACAAGGGCATATTAATGATATTGCTCAAGTAAAAAGTATTAATGAGATTGGTAAAAACCGGGAAATTTGGTTTGAAGTTCCTAATGAGCTTGATCGTTATATTATTCAAGAAGGTTCTATAGCTGTAGATGGAATTAGTCTTACTGTTGCTCATAAAAGACCGTCTGAGTTTATGGTAACAATCATTCCTCATACTTTTACAAAAACAAATATTCAGTTTTTAAAACTTGGTGATAAAGTTAATATTGAAGTCGATATTTTAGGCAAGTATATTGAATCTCTTATTATGCCGTATATAAATGAACAGATAAAACCATCCAGAGACTTAAATGTTTAGCTCAATCCCAGAAGCCATTACAGATATCAAGAATGGAAAAATGCTTATTGTTGTAGATGATGAATCTCGTGAAAACGAAGGTGATCTCGTTATGGCAGCAGAGTTTTGCCGGCCTTCAGATATAAACTTTATGATGAAAGTTGGTAAGGGTTTAATATGTACTCCTTTAACTAAAAAAATGGCCCAAAGGTTTTCCTTAAACCCAATGGTTGATTCTAATAACTCTCCACACACGACGGCCTTTACTGTCTCCATTGATCTTATTGAAGGAACAACAACAGGGATCTCAAGCTTTGATCGATCGAATACGATTCAGGCACTTTGCCATCCCCAAACAACTTCACAGGACTTTTATCGACCTGGACATATATTTCCACTTATTGCAAAAGATGGTGGCGTATTAGAGCGTGATGGCCATACCGAAGCGGCAGTGGACCTTACTAAATTAGCACAAGTAAGCCCAGTGGGTGTGATCTGTGAAATTATTAATGATGATGGCTCTATGGCCAGACTTAAAGATCTTTTAAAAGTCTCCAAGAAATATGATCTCAAAATCATTACAATTTTTGATTTAATCAAATATCAAAAATCTTTAGAAACATCTCAAGGAATATCCCATGACCACTTATGAAGGAAAATTAATTGGAAGTAACCTTAGAATTGCCTGCGTTGTTGCTCGCTTTAATGAGCTTATTACAACAAAGCTTTTGGAAGGTGCCAAAGATACTCTTATTCGCCATGATGTAGACGAAAACTCTATCCATACAGCTTGGGTACCAGGTTCATTTGAGCTTGGCCTTACAGCAAAAAAACTAGCAGAGACTAGAAATTATGATGCTATTATTTGCCTTGGTGCTGTTATCAGAGGTGAGACAACTCATTATGATCATGTTTGCGCTGCAAGTACTGCTTCTATTAATGAAGCATCAATGAGCACAGGTCTTCCAGTTATTTTTGGTGTTATTACTACTGAAAACCTTGAACAAGCAATGGCCAGAGCAGGCTCTAAGTCAGGTAATAAAGGATCAGACGCTGCTCTGGCAGCTATTGAGATGGCCAATCTTTTAAAATCAATTGAGCAATGAAATATCGACTTACTATAAATAGCCTTATTGGCCCACTTACTATTGAATCTACTGATTCAAAAATCTCTGCTTTATATTTTAAGAAGATAAAAAACACAAAAGAAATTCCCAATATTTTAAAAACTGCACAAAAACAATTGGAAGAATACTTTAGCGGGAAAAGAACTGAGTTTAATCTTTCTTTTGAATTTTCGGGTAGTCCTTTTCAAAAAAAAGTTTGGACAAATATGTGTAAAATTCCTTTTGGCAAAACACTAAGCTATAAGGAATTAAGTGAAAAAGCAGGAAGTCCGAAGGGTGCTAGGGCCTGTGGAAACGCCTGTAATAAAAACCCCTTACCTATTTTTATTCCATGTCATAGAGTTTTGAGCTCTAAAGGAAATCTCACGGGATATGCGGGTGGCCTAAAAATCAAGAAAACTCTTTTAAGTCTCGAAACTCTCTAAAGCATTCTTGCCGCTAAAAATTCTTCACCATCAAAATAAGCTTTAATAGCTACTACTTCAACAATATCTCCTGGTTCAAAACCAGAGTGCTCATGGCCTTCAAAGGTTAACTGTTTATATACAACACCTTCTTCATCCGATGCTGTATACATACATATATCCCCTACAACATAAGGGTCATACTCACCACAACCATGAAACTCAATAATTTCAAGGGACAACTCTTTAGATTGATCTGATCCTAGAGCATCAAAGATAGTTGCATTTTTTTCAGGTGACTCACTACATTTAATATACCCATCCTCTGACTCAGCAACAAGAACAAGTGAATTTGAAAGAAAAAGAGCACCTACTTCAGTATTTCTAGGGAAGTAACGAATAAAATCATATTCAATATTATTAATTGTTAATCGATGAAACTCACCATCAAAGTCTCTGAAATCTTTTAAAGACTCAGACATATAAAGATTTTTTTCACCTTCATCATTAGTGACTATTTCTGAAATCTGAAGCACTTTATTGGCCTCAAAATAAGTATTTGAGTCTAGGGTATAATCAACACTTGCTTGTTCTACTAGGACCTTAGATGTTAGTGGAAGGTTACAATTAGCAAATATTGATGAGCTAAGTAAGCTTATTAATAATAGTTTCATGACTCTCTCCTTAAAAAAGAAAATATAGCTTCAAAATATTTATATGCAAAAAAGAAGATTATTTCTCGCTTTAATCCTAGCTAGTAATGTTTCAAATAGTGTTTCTATGGAAAAAATTACAATGATGAATCTTTAGGTTTGAAGGTATAGAGCAAGGTAGATATAAGTTTGCTCGTGCAATTTTTTGATACTCGAGGTGAACTTTTCTGGGGCCCCCCCTCCAAACCCTAGAGAGCTCTCCCTCGGGTTCTTTTTCCTACTTCTTAGGAGCGCAAGGATAACCAAAAAGACATTTCTGCTTTACCTGTTCAACAACTTGCTTAGGAACAGAGTCTTCCCAACCGTTGTCACCATTTTGAATCTTTTTAAGAACCTCTCTAGACCAAATACTAAAATAATCTTCATGGTAGTTCTTAACTGGCACAAGATACTCATTTTCTATTAAGTGACGATAGAGATGTTTAAGGTGTTCAGGATAATCAAAGTTTTTACAATCTTTAATTTGTTTATCATTTTCTTTATATGGATAGATAAATAGCTTTGTATCTCCAGAGAATGTTCTTCCAAAAGCCTCCATAATTCCCCCACCTAAATTAGTGTGGTTTTTTTCTTCAAAGAGACTTAAGAGGTTATATATACCTAGAATAAATCTTACTTTAGGATTTTTAAAACGGGCAAGATATCTGTTAATCTTATAATAATCAGTAAACAGAGTTACCAGAACTCTTTGCCCAAGACTCC
>CAYGJN010000179.1:0-3483 GCA_964350135.1 uncultured Bacteriovoracaceae bacterium
CTCAAGGGTTGTAAATGACCCAATCTGAAGTGCATATTTTTTATGAATAGGTTTATCTTTCTTATCTAGATTAACTTCAGGGAGAATGCCTGCTTTTTCAATTTTTGTTAAAAGCGGGTTTTTTTTAAGTTTCTTTGAAGTCTTAGCGAGTTTTTTCTTTTTCAAACAACGGTTTTTATACTTGATAGAAAGGGCATCTCCTACTTCAATTGTATTCTTATTTTTTAAAGATGGATTATCCTTAAGAATACCCTTCCAACACTGATGAGTCCCATGATACAGATTTGAAATTGTCATAAGGCTCTCACCATTTTGGACAATATGCTTGATACTGGAAAATGAAAGAAATGGCATTAAGCCCAATAACACAACAAGTCTAAACATGCTGAGATTCTAGCAATACTTATACAAAACGCCAGGACGCACCAGGTTATTGTATTGTATATATTATTAGATGACTTGATTGTACAAAACTGCCAAGCTATTTAAATGAAAGTTCTCCTGCTCATGGCATTTAGTTTCTCATTATTTTCTCACCCAATTAAATCTAAACTTGAATCTGAACTTAAGACCACATACTTAGAATCTCTAGAGAGTGAGTTTGGGTATTGCCAAGACAATAACTGCCTAACGAAAGTAAACGGACATATGAAGCTTCAACTACCTGAAAAGAGTCTTTGCTTTCCTTATACAAATTGCGGTTATTATAATTGCATGGAAGAGCAATATAGCTGTTCCAAAGTTGACATCGATTATTTCACAAAGCTTGCAGCTCCAACCTGTGGCACTTATGTTAATAATATTAAGGACAATAAGTTTAGTAAGACTGCCCAAGAATGGATTTATACAGTGATGGTCTGTCTACAAAAAGGGCTTACTGATGAATGCGAAGTTCATAAAAACTGTGAGCAAGAGTCTGATCTAAAAACTTGTGAATATATAACTGACTTCACACTCAAGTTTCACCCTAGCTGTTATATTGAAAGTGGTGTTGGGGTTTGTAATCTACCTCTTAAAGATAAAATTCAAATTTTAAAAACAGTAGGCCCTTATCTTACAGGCCCAGAATACATCCAAGCATTTAAAGTTGTACTAACTTGCCTCAATCCTTTTGCTTAGGGTGGATTTAATTCCAAGATGTTATAAAATAAAGTGTAATGAAAACACAGTAACCAACAAAAGAGCTCGGGCTCCCTTGGAGATTTAGTTTTGACCGAAGATAAAAAACCTGAAGATTATTCACCAGTTCCTATTGCTCAAGTCAAACCCGATCATCCCTTATGTGTTGATATCTATTTGCAAATAGGTGAGAAATTTTTGAAGTTTAAACACCAAGGGGATGAAATCCCTGGTGACAAATATAACGAACTTATTGCAAGAAATTTAAAACATATTTTTATCGATACTGGCCATATTTCAGAATTTGCGACTTGGATGAAAAAGGCCAAAGCAAAATCAATTGATCAAATGGTTGATAAAGTCGGAGAAAAAAATAGAGATCTTGCTGAAGCAAGAGAGGCCATGTCTGAAGCAGTTTATGAAGTTTACGCCGAAGAGGAGTTATCAACTGAGACCGTTGAACTCTTGCAAAAACAGGCAGAGGAGCTAATTGCAAAAGTTAGTAAAAATAAACCTACTGCTCAAATACTTGCTATGCTAACTAAGCAAAACTCCTCTGTTGCTGACCACTCTGTTAATGTCGCTAATATTTCAGTATTTTTGGCCATGGTTATGGGAAATAATCACCATGCTGTTTTAGAAAATATTTATATGGGTGCACTTTTTCATGATTATGGGAAGGCCAAAATACCACCAGATGTTTTAAATAATACATCTGGAAATAAATACTCACAGGCCATTCAGGATCACCCCATTAAAGGGGCAGCTTCCTTAAAAAAACTAAAGGGAATAAATAAGCCTGTACTAGATATTGTTATCCAACATCATGAGCAAGCAAATGGTAAAGGTTTTCCTTTAAGTCTTAAAGGCGATGAGATTTATGGCCTAGCAAAAATTGTTAGTATCGCAAATGTTTTTGATAATACCTGTCTTGAGAATTCTAAGAAAGATGAAAGTGAAATGTACAAATCTGCTATAAAAGTTATCGAATATGATAATGGAAGAAGGTTTGATCCAGCATTACTGCCTAGAGTAGTTGACGCCCTCAAATTAGTTTATGGAAACTTTTATCGAGAGCGTCAGCCGAAATCTTAATTATTGCTTAAAAAATAAATTAGAACTCATTCCAAACATCTTTCTTACATGAAGAAGAATGTTTTCTGTAATAAGTTTATTAGGTACTTCAAACTCATACTCAAATGGCATTTCAACACTTGGGCAATCTTTAAAAACCTGAGTCATAATTGGAAGAATTGAATATGTATTATGTCCATCATCAACCCACTCAATTCTATCAAGTACAACACAATCACTTCTATTAATTCCTTTTAACTTAACTTTTCTTGTGCCTTCAACTGGAACAATCTCTTCAACATTAGCATAAATATGTGAATCAACTGTCACAGTATTTGTTCTAGAAATTCTAAAATTTCTACTTTTAGTATAAGAAGCACTTTTATTTACAACAACTTTGTAATCTCCAGCATTCAAAATACCAACATCAATTTTCTCTAGAAAAGGTACAATAATTTCAGCACATTCAGTTCCAGGTCTAAAGTAATAATATGAATCAACATCTAAATAGATAGTATTACCAACAACCCTATAATCAGTTTTTAATGATTTATGACAAAGATCTGGAAGATAACCAGAAACAACAATTTCTGCATTATCATTATTATCAAAACCTAATGGCATAAAAACATCAACTAATGGAAGAACCTTAATAGGTTGGTTTGGTTGAAAGGCCATGGCCTGTAAACTAGAAACTAAAACAGCAAGTAGTAATAAAACTTTCATGCGGACTCCTTTATTTGTGATCATTATGTAGCATAATCACTATGACAAAGCCAAAGCAGTCTTAGTATATTGTGGCCTAGGCAAGAATATGATCTTAATCAGTAAAATGCTGTCCCTGACGCGTCGAGCGCAAGGGACAGGCCATTAATTACTTTAATAAAGTTTCTACAATCTCTTGTGCGTGCTCTATAGAGATATCATTGATCACACTGGTTTTTTCAAGAATTGCCTCAAGTTCATCATTTTCACCATTTTGAGCTTTCATATAAGCATCAGTGAATGTAGCAAGCTCAACCCCTAAGACTTCTTCGCCAAAGGCCTTAGTATCAGCAGTAGTTAAAGAGCCTTCCTTTTCAAGTTTTTTATAACTTACCATTAGTCTTGCAATCTCATTAGAGCGATTTAGAGAAAGCCCGTACTGCTCACTTAAGTTTTCTGCAAAGTTTTCCATGAGAAATTTTTGATCCAAAGAACCTAATAATTCTAGATCTTTGGAGTTAGATGCATTTTTCTCAAAAACATAATTACCTTTTTCATAAGTAGTTTTAGTTACCCATCTAGAAG
>CAYGJN010000180.1:0-3479 GCA_964350135.1 uncultured Bacteriovoracaceae bacterium
CCACCCCCCACCCCCCCTCAGTCTACGCATTTCGAGCGCCTCACACAGTGCCTGAAAACAAAACAAGAGTCTAGTGGACCAAAAATATCTAAAGGCTATTCACTAGCTTTTAATAGCCAGCTTAAAAATGAAATTGAGATCGATACAGTAGATTTGGAGTTCAGCTCCAGCAAAAATCTAAAATTTAATAATGTTAAAAGCATTGTGATTCATTTTGTTGGTGGAAAAAAAGAAACCTATAAGCTTGAAAATGTTGAGAGTCCTGTTAAGTTTTCAAAAAATTATTTTGATTTTAAAGTTCCAAAAGGTGCTAAGGTCAATAATCTTTAATTTAAAAGAAAATTCTAAAATCTAGATCAAACCTTGTGTATTCAGGACTGTTTTTACCACCAATAACTCTTTGACCACTTATTGTGAAATCAAGTGGCGCTACAAATTTCTTGGCCTGAAAGAGATTTACACTTGAGAATTTAAGAGCAAGCTTCACTTGCTTAGATGTTGAGTTGGAATTTAGCTCATAGATTCTATCAGCTTCAGGGTCTATTGATTTATAGTCTGAGTTGTAGACATATTCGTAACTATACGCTGGAGTTATCCCAAACCAATCAGTGACATCATAAGTGGAGCTGAAGCTCCATTTGATTTTATCTCCAAGCTTTATATCAAAAGCGGCATTTTTAGATGAATAGGGAAAATCTTCACTTTCAGGTATTCTAAGCTCTCTTGTCATTGGTAGTTGGTGTGTGTATCTGGCATAAGAATCAAAAGAGAGTTTAGATCCCCAGTCGATCCCTCCACCAAACTCGAAGAATGCATCCCATTGACCGTCACCAAAACCAATATCTTGAACAACATCAGGCCTATCCTCTTGGCCTGTTGGAGCAACAACTCCAGCTGAAATGGCCAATCCTTTATCTTTAAGGTCTGTAAGTTTATATAAAAACCCTATTTCCATATCACCAAGGCCTTGCCCTTCCCAGTCACCTAAAGGTTGATAGCCTAGTTTATTTACAAAAATTGATTGATAGGTATTTTCGTTTAGAACTTCAGCTAAAGTTGGGCCCAGACTTTGAATAATAGATCCAGTTCCACTTCCTCCAACTTGCCCAACAGTACTATTAACATTATTAGGTCTTAATGTGCCTACATCTACAGCTACATTTACAACATAATAAGGTACATAAAAATAAGTTGTTAGTTTCTCAGTTAATCCATAACCAATTCCAAATGCTTCTACATTTACTTGCGCTTCAGCTGAACCTTTATACTCACCTGCTGTAAACTCTGAGTAGGCCTTAGGTGATAATTTTTCAAGCGAGGTCATGGCAGCTTCAAATGCTGAGTTTAGGTTTTTGATTGTTTCCCCATCAAGGTTTACTTGCCAGGCAAAGTCCTCACTCTTATTAGATGAGTTAAGTTTAGATCCAATGCTTGTGGTTGATACATGTCTTAAAACGGCAGTGCGCACACCTTTAGGGAGAGTGTCGTAATAAGCACCATAACTGCTTATAGCAACTAGGCTTATTATTGATACTAGTAGTTTTCTTGATTTCATGAACTTTAATCCCCTCAGAGAAACTAAAATAAAGCCAATGGCCAATTGCGTCAATCAAAATGGAAATGATTACAATGTGTGGTGACGCAGCTCGGCAACTAATGTATGATCCCTCTTCTTGGAGGGAAATTCTGGTGAAAATAGTCCGTAACTTATTGCAATTATTGATAATAATCAGTTTGGTTTCCTGCGGGAAATCTGAGATTGATGCTGATATTAAGCCTGTAGTGGTTAAGGATAGATTGCGTATTCTAAAGTTGGACTATGACCTTGAAGAAGTAGAGGTTGATAGCCCTGTTAGAATATTTTCAAAGCTTCCCATCCCTTTTTTTGGAGGCCTTGCAGATACATTAACGGGTGCTTTTATTGATGCCTTTATTGAAATTAGTAATGGTCACCAAGTAAGCACTGATAAAGACGGTGATTTTTTGGAAATAGGGACCATTGATAGAGACTATATAACCAAAATCAGCATTTCTAAAATTCAGTTAGAATATGTACCCAAAAGAAAAAAATGGTGGCAACAACTCAATCCAATGAACCTCTTTAAAGATGATTTTGAGTTCATAGAAAAGATTCAAGTCTATATTGCTACTGATGAGATGTTAAAAAATAATCCAGATCTAAGAAAACTCATCGCTTTTTATAACGAAAAAGACAAAAACTATACTTGTGAGAAGAAGCGATGTATTGATTTACGAATTCCGGAAGTAAATTTACTCAATGAAATACAAGATAATGGTAATCTCTATATAATTCCCACAATAGAGATAGACGGAGCCCCCAATGATTTTATATTAAGAGGGAAAATAGAGTTTATTGTGGAGACAAATTTTGATTTCTAATGAAACGAGTACAGATAAGACCCTTTATTTTTCATCCTTAGGTTGTTCAAAAAACCTAGTAGACGCTCAAGTCATGCTTGGGCATCTAGGCCTTGATGGGTTCCAGGTTGTTCAAGAACCAGAGACAGCTAGAGTTATTATTGTGAATACTTGTTCTTTTATCGATGCAGCCAAGGAAGAGTCAATTGATACTATGCTTGAGCTGGCCGAATTTAAGAGCCGAGGTAGTTGTGAAGCCCTTGTTATGAGTGGTTGCATGGCCCAAAGGTACTCTACAGATCTAGAAGACTCCATGCCAGAAGTAGATCTCTTTATTGGAACAGGTGAATACAATAAGATTGTTCCTTTGTTAAAAGCACTTAGAGAGGGAAGTCTAGAAAAAAAATCATTTGTTGATATCCCAAAATTTATTCATACTGATTTAGATCCAAGAATTAATACTTCTCCTTTTTATATGGCATGGCTTAAAGTAAGCGAAGGCTGCAATAGAAATTGTACTTTTTGTATTATCCCGACATTAAGAGGAAGACTTAGATCAAGAAAAGTTGAATCCTTAATTACTGAAGCTAAACGACTTGCTTCAACAGGGGTAAGAGAGCTTAATGTAATTTCACAAGATCTTTCAGATTTTGGAAGCGACACTGGCGAGAACTTACACGACCTCGTTTTAGGCTTATCTGAAGAAGCTCCTGTAGACTGGGTAAGACTTTTTTATTACTACCCAGAAGATTTAAGTGACGATGTCATTGATGTGATGGCAAATTCTGAAAAAATTTGCAATTACCTTGATATGCCAATTCAGCATTTTTCAACATCTGTTCTTAAAAGAATGAATCGTAGGGCCACAACTGAAATTACTTATAATAAAATTAAAAGATTGAGAGAAAAAATTCCAAATATCACTTTAAGAACCTCTGTTATAGTAGGTTTCCCAGGGGAAACGGAAGAAGATTTTCAGACCTTGTTAGAAGGAATTAAGCTGTCACGTTTTGATCACCTTGGAGTGTATAAATATACAGATCAACAAGGAACTCCAGATATAAGACTTACAAATAAACTTCATAAAGAAATAATAGATA
>CAYGJN010000181.1:0-3464 GCA_964350135.1 uncultured Bacteriovoracaceae bacterium
TATTTATTCGATAAATGCATATTTGAACTTTTGACTTATACCTTCGCGTTTAATTGTAAGCTCCAATGTCGACATTCCCTTGAGTCCACCAAATAATGTCATTACTTGGTTAAGACTTTTAATGGCCTTGCCATCAATTGCAGAAATATAATCATTGTCTTTAACCCCAAGAGTTGCAAAAATTCCTCCTGGTTCTACTTGGCTTATTTTAAAAGAAAGAGTTCCATCTGGATTTTTAATCGGGGTAGCTTTTGCTTGAGTAAGAATCTCTCCAATATTTTGCAATTTGCTTTCTAGGTAAGCTCTTTTAATTTCAAATTGATTTCCGTTATTAATAATACTTTTTTGAGCTTCAAGTTCTTGTAAAACTCTCTTTCCTCTCTCTGGATCTAAAACCTTAACTTGTGATTTAAAATTGTCATTTCTTCCTGCTGTAGCTATATACTCGCATTTTCCACTATTTTGATTTCTAAAATAGATTCGTTGTCTGTCAATTTTTCCTATTTTACCAAAATTTCCAAGTCCTTCACCTGTTCTAAAAGGGGTTATGCCTTTTTTTGAGCTAATCTGTACTGCTGCAATTGATTTGGCATCATTTTGTAAAACAATAGTATTTATAAGCCTAACAGGGATATTTGATCTTTGGTTCGATTCTAAACAAAGAGCATCTGGTCGTTTAACTTTTTCTTTTACTTTGTCTTTAGCTTTTGAACTTTTAAAGAGGTTTCTTCTAGCAATTAATCCCGAATCTGTTTTTAGAGTTGAAGGAGGAATTTTAAAATAAGTTGGTTTAACTTTTGCCTGTTTAGGAGCAGGAGTAAGGCTTAGCCCCAAAACTTTACCAAACGAATAGGCTAGAGAAACTCCGAAACTAAAAATAAAAATTTTATGAATTAAAGGTCTTGTCTGTGCAGAGTAAAGCCCAGCAAAAGTTTCACTCATCTTTTGTCCGGTAACTTTGCTACCTTTTTTTCCAAAACTACTTTTTTTAGAAGTTGTTTTAGAATTGCTGGATTTACCAGTCTTTGAGATTAATTCTTTAAATTTGTCCAAAATGCCCATATTACTATTTTCAAGCCCTTTTGGATTCTTTGCAACTATTTAGAAATAGGGAATTTTTGTAGTCTATTTAAGAAGTAGTTGAGTGTTTCGTTTTAAAATCTGCATATGAGGATAGTCATCGCAATTCTACGTGCAAACTTTTATGGAAGAGAGTAATATTAATCCGTATTTCATTATTAAGGGAGTGAGTAATGGTCGAAGGTAAAAGAGAAGTTCATTCAGTGGCGGCAGGTCTATTTTATGGGCAGATTGAGGAAAGAGAGATTTTTCCATACCCGAGTTTAACAGACGAGCAAAAAGAAATTGCAAAAGAGATGACTAATGCGGTTAAGAAATTTACTGAATCATCAGTTGATCCTGCCAAAATGGACTTAGAAGGAAAAATACCTGAGGAAGTGTTAAAAGGTTTATCCGAATTAGGGCTTATGGGCCTTGGGGTATCTGACGAATTAGGTGGACTAGGTCTTGATTATACACTTTATTGTCGAGTGTTTGCCTCGGTTGCTCATTGCGATGGTTCACTGGCCACAACTATTGGAGCCCATCAGTCCATTGGGTATCGTGCCCTTATAAATGATGGATCTGATGAACAAAGAGCAAAATGGCTCCCAAGCCTTGCTAGTGGTGAAAAAGTTGCAGCCTTT
Source organism: uncultured Bacteriovoracaceae bacterium (assembly GCA_964350135.1). Taxonomy (GTDB): domain Bacteria; phylum Bdellovibrionota; class Bacteriovoracia; order Bacteriovoracales; family Bacteriovoracaceae; genus CAYGJN01. Next base: position 1,707 of record CAYGJN010000181.1, read on the forward strand.
TGTTTGACAGAACCAGGTTCTGGCTCTGATGCCTATTCTATTAAAACTAAAGCAGTTAAAAACCCTGATGGTAGCTATACCTTAACAGGGCAGAAGCTTTGGATTACTAATGCTGGGATGGCCGATTTTTATACGGTTTTTAGCAAAACTGATCATGAAATTGATGGTGAGATAAAAGAAAAGATAACGTGCTTTATTGTTGAAAAAAGTTTTGAAGGTGTTTCTTTTGGTGAAAAAGAGAAAAAACTAGGTATTAGAGCAAGTGAAACAAGGGCCGTGTTTTTTGATAAAGTTCAAGTTCCTGCTGAAAATATAATTGGAGAAGAAGGAAGAGGGTTTAAGATAGCAATGAATGTCTTAAACTCAGGTAGGCTCTCTCTTGGTGCTGGATGTATTGCTGGAATGAAATATGGCCTTGAGCTCGCCTCTGCTCATGCAGCTGAGAGAAAACAGTTTAATCAAACTATTAACCAGTTTGGAATTATTCAAAAAAAGCTCGCTACAATGGCCGCAAATATTTATATGTGTGAATCCTTAGTTTATTTTTCAACTGGAAAAATGGATCAAGGTCTTAAAGATTATTCTTTTGAATCAGCGATGTGCAAAGTTATGTGTTCAGAAAAACTTTGGGAGACTGTTGATATGTCACTGCAAATCGCAGGTGGAACAGGCTATATGGAAGAGTATCCATATGAGAAGCTTTTAAGAGATTCAAGAATTAATTTAATATTTGAAGGAACTAACGAAATTCTTAGAGTCTTTATTGCTCTTTCTGGAATGAAAGGACCTGGAGATTCCCTTAAAAATATCGGAAGGCTTTCTAGTAATGTAACTTCAGCATTACAGGACCCTATTAAGTCAGTAGGAGTATTAACAACATTTGCAAGAAGTCGCTTTGAGAAAATGTTTTCAAAAACATTAACTCAATGTCACAAAGATATAGAGGGTGATGCAAGTAAGTTCTCTGGTATGTTGAGTGATTTTGCCATTCAAATCGAAAATACTTTGATGAAGTATGGAAAAAACATCATTGGCAATGAGCTTCCTCAGGAAAGAATCGCAGAAATGGCCCTTTCTTTGTATACAACTATTTGTGTACTTTCTCGTACTACATCAATTTTAAATAATGAGAATATCGATGATGAAACAAAAGAATATATAAAAGATTTAACAGCTTTATCTTGTCGAGATCTTCGCAAAAAATTTAATACTGCATATCGTTCTTTCAGACCTCAAACTGATAAAAGAATTCAGCGTATTTCAGAACAGGTAAGTAAACGAGAAGGAATAGGGTTCGATATTATTGATTTCTAAAAAAGTTATACCTCTATTTTTTATTTTCTTATTGATTAGCTCTTGCTCATCCATAGATGACAGAATTAGAAAAATTTTTGGCAAGTCGAAAAAAAAAGAAGCACCAACTAAAGTTATAAAGGCTTTAAACTACGGGCCTTCAAAAAAGATTTCACATTCTGGATTTATTGATAAAACTAAAAAATATGGACTCGATAATGTATCCGGGGTTCGTTTTTATGGTGTAGATTTCAATAACGATAAAAGTACAGACCTTATTATTCTTCCTGATTACTTTAGTGTTCCAGAATTCTATCAATTTAATAAGAAAAAACAAAAGTATCAAAAAATTAAATACAAACCATTCGGAAGACCTATTCGTCTTAGTTATTTAAATTTTACTTATATTAATAAAGACGGAGTTATAGATGCTTTGGTTGTAAGTTTGACTGAAGAGGGGGAGTT
>CAYGJN010000182.1:0-3404 GCA_964350135.1 uncultured Bacteriovoracaceae bacterium
TCATTCTTTTATGAATATAACGATATAGTCTTTCAGCTTCATTTCTAAAAGTCCCTTCCAAATCACTAAACTCTTCTTTTGTGACAAGCAATCTATTAGAAATAAATTGAATCATATAGTCTTCAATTTTTCTTTGGTCTCTTTTTTCATTTAATTTATTAAATCTAAAACCAAGGCAGAAAAATAAAACACCTAAGCCTAGTGCTGTTGCAAGAATATAAGTAAAAAGTTTTCCTTCTTTTATTGTTTTAATCTTAGCAAGGGATACCTCTGGTCCAATTTGTGAGATCCAGCCGCTATAACTGCTTTCTAAAGAGGTATAATTTCTTAAAAATTTTCTTAAATCTTTAATATAACTCTCAAGCATAACAAGCTCAGTTTTGAGAGTATCTAGCCTTGAGCTAATAATCCCTTTATCTGTTCTAGAAAGAACTGATTTCTCTGTAACTTCTTTCATTATTGTTACATCTTGTAACAGCACTCTGCTCAAGTTTGATATTTCATCAAGAGAGTAACGCCCAATCTTGCTTACTTTTGAGTTCATACGAGCGCTCATACGAGTAAGAGTTCTCCAACGGTTATGAACAACAAACTTTTCAAATTTAGATAATCTTTGCTGAAAAACTTTAAATATTTTTTGAACTTCTGGATATGAGACTAATTTATTTAAATCTTCTCTTGAAACTTCTAAGGACTTTGATAACTCTGAAAAGTCTGCCTGGGCAATACCTGTTGATCTAAGTTTATCAAGTTTTTTTGAAAGCTCTTCAAAATGCTTAACGGAATTTCTAATATCTCCATTCCGTGCTGTGGTTTTAATTTTTTCTACAAAGTCTTTTCTCTGAATATCGTCATACCAAATTGATGACTCATAAATATTAAGTCCAGAAGAAGAACCGCTTAAGCCAGAGGTATAAAAAAAATAAAATGTAACTGCAAAAATAGAAATAAGAACGGCTAGTGCAAACTGATAGTACAATTTAAGCGTCCATCCTAGACCTTTCATGTAATCCCCTTAAAATTAGCAACAGAAGGCTTCTTCTGTATTCTAATTATTATCTAAAATTAAGTACGAAATATAAAGAGAAAAGGTTTTTTTTACACAGTGAAAGTAAATTGATCGGGTACCTAAAGAAATAGATACCCGAGAATATTAGATAGCTATATCTTCTGGTGATTCAAAATCATTTTTAAGACGGCCTTTTAATTTTAAAATTGCCTGAGTGTGTAGTTGGGATACTCTGGACTCAGTGACATCTAAAACTTGACCAATTTCTTTTAGGTTTAGATCTTCATAATAATACAAAGAAAGAACAAGCCTTTGCTTTTCAGGAAGTGATTTAATGCCTTCCTTGATACGTTCACGGGCCTTCTTATAATTTACGGCAGCAAATGGATTAGAAGATCTTCTATGCTCTAGAAGACCCATTAGAAGCTTCTTATCACCTCTGTTAAAAGCTGCTGAGTCATCAATATTTAAAAGTGAAACTGATTTAGCCTTGTTGAGAAGATCATAAAAATCTTCTTTATTCATTTTAAGCTCTTTGCACATTTCTTCATCATTAGCAGGTCTACCCAATTCACCTTCTAGTTTCTGATAAGCTTTCTCAACTAATTTAGCTTTTTCTCTAACTGAACGAGGTACCCAGTCTTGGGCCCTAAGCTCATCTAAGATAGCTCCACGAATTCTAAACTCTGCATATGTTTTAAATTTGTTATCCCTAGTAGGGTCATATTTATCAATGGCATCCATAAGGCCAATCACGCCACATGAAATTAAATCATCCAGCTCAATATTAGAAGGCAGCCTAGACGCTATCTTTTGAGCGATATAGCGGATAAGAGGCGCATACTCAACAATGATCTCATCTTTAGTCTTTTGATCAATTTTAGAGTTGTAATCCTTAAGGTTCTTTAACTTTTTAGAAATTGATGACATTGCTACTCCTTAGCTTAAGCTCTGAACTTCATGTTTGAAACTTAAACCACTAGTCATAGGAATCTTAGGCCCACAACTAGTGCCATCAACTCGATCGGTATATTTTTTAATAATTCTTACAAAGGTTTTGGTGAGTAGATTATTTTTCCTAGATAAAAACTCTTTATCGAAGTCTCTATCTTGAGTATGTTGATATGATATTGCACCTAAAACACCTACCCTAACACCTAAAAAGCTATCTGCTGTTTCACAAACAGTTTTAACAACTTTATTAAATTGCTCCCTATCAACTGTTTTATTAACAAGCATATGATTTTCTTTCACCTCATAACGGTTGCGTGCAACTTTCATAAGAGAGTAAGCATCTGTAATCGAGGATTTGTCTGGAGTGACTACAAAAATACGGTCATCACAGTAAGATGCAAGTGATGTTGTGTGCTCATTTACACCTGCAGGTGAATCAAGAAGAATAAAGTCATAGTTTTCTTTATGCTCATTAATAATATCAATGACAATATCTTGTAGTTTTAAATCATTATTATAAAGATCAAGGCTACCATTGCAGCCGCTTAATAAATGAAAGTCATTACTTTTATAAAGAGCTTCCTCAAAACTTAATTGAGACGAAATTAATTTATAAAAATTATCGTTTAAGGGTGCACCTAATTTAATTAATGTATTCGATAAGTTGTGATCACAATCAATTAATAAAACTTTATAATTTCTAGAGAGCTCTAATGCAAATCTAAGGGCAATAGATGTTTTGCCAACACCGCCTTTTCCCCCAGTGATACATATAGTTCTGGACAATCTAATAATATTATCTGGAATTACCTCTTGAGCCGAACGAAAAGTTTGCAACCAACCCTGAGTCTTAGAATCTGACATCCTGTCTCCTAAAGAGGATAAAATCCTTTTATCCCATTTTTTATTTTACTTTAAATCAAACTTAAATAAACCATTCAAAATTCTTTCCCTTGTTGCACTCTCAATATCTTCAGGTATTACCTTACCTGTGGTAAAGAACTTTAATGGTAAATTGCTATTACTTTCATGAATATTAAATAATGATCCGTAATTTAAACATTGATCCAGGTGGGTAAAAATAACACCGTCTGCAATGCTTCCTAATTTTTTAAAACAATTTCTATTGAACACCTCAGAATGAATTGCAGAAGCACATAATAAGACTTCAATATTATCAAATGATCTTCTCAGCCCTGAGATAAATTGTTTGCCCTCATCTTTTTCAGTGTTTGAAAGATTAATATCAAGAATAATGTTTTCATTATTCTCATTGGCCTTCCGACACTTGGAAATAACCTCTGCAAGGTTATAAGTTTCTTCAACTTTGATATTGAAAGCTTTTGAGGCTATCTGGAAAAGATTGTTGTTTGAATTATAGCGAATTAGCCTTGAGTTTTCTTTTAGGCTAGCAAGCTTAAAGGCCGTGCTTGTTTGCCCA
>CAYGJN010000183.1:0-3375 GCA_964350135.1 uncultured Bacteriovoracaceae bacterium
CTGGAGCTGAAGTCAGTGCTTTAAATAAAGTAGACTTACCCACATTTGGAAGTCCAACAATTCCACAATTAAGACCCATCTTCGACCTTTGGTATATAAAACTTTTTACTAAATTGACTGGCTGCTTTGTGATAACCCTGTTTAAGGGAATATTCAATAGCTTTAGCTGCTCCAGTGAGATAATCCCCAAGAACGGCCTGTGCATCTTTGGAAAAGTTTGAAAGAAGCCAATCAGCCCCTCCCTTACTCTGCATTTTTACACCTAATCGCAAACGCATAAAATCTTGTCCGCCCATGGTCTGAGCTATGGATTTAAGTCCATTATGCCCGGCAAGGCCTCCGCCATTTTTAAACATAATCTGCCCATAAGGAAGATCAAGTTCATCGTGAACAACAAGTATTTCATTTAAATTTATTTTAAAAAAACGACAAAGAGGCTGAACCGACTCTCCGCTTAAATTCATAAAAGTCATAGGCTTTAAAAAATAGACTTTTTCACCATTTATAGACTTTTCCCCATAAACACCCTTGAACTTTTCCTTCCATCTAAGGTCCTCATAAAAACTTAGCTGATCCATTGCTAGCCAGCCGATATTATGAGGCGTGAATTCGTATTGTGTTCCAGGATTTCCGAGGGCTACTACTAATTTAATCATTTTAAATAAAAAGTGAGCTCACAGAATCATTATTAAAAGTTCTGTGTATGGCCTTTGCAAAAATTTCAGCAGTTGATAATGCTATTATCTTATCGCAGGCAATGCCAGCAGGGCAAAGAGGAATAGTGTCGGTTACAATAATACCATCTAGTGCATCACAATTATTAATACGCTCAACAGCCGGATCAGAAAATATTCCATGGGTTGCGCACGCAACAATTTTGTTAGCTCCATGATCCTTTATCGCTTTTACACCTTCAATAAGTGTTCCTGCTGTATCAATCATGTCATCGATTATAATAACGTCTTTACCTTCAACATCACCTACTACATGCATGGCCTTGGCTTCATTATGTCCAGTTCGCCTTTTATCAATCATGGCAAGTCCACATTTAAGTTTCTTGGCATAGTGACGAACTCGTTCAACTCCACCAGAGTCAGGAGCGACACAAATTGTATTATCTGTTTTTAAATTATTCTCTATATAAGTAAGTAGTACTGGAGACGAAAAAATATTATCAAAAGGAATATCAAAAAATCCTTGAACCTGACCAGAGTGAAGATCCATAGTCACAACTCTAGTAGCACCGGCAACTGTCAAAAGATCTGCAACTAACTTAGCTGAAATTGGTGTTCGAGGACAAACCTTTCTATCTTGTCTTGAGTAACCATAATGAGGAACAACTGCAGTGATTGAAGATGCGGAAGCTCTTTTAAGAGCATCAATCATTATAAGCAGTTCCATCAAATTATCATTAACTGGTGGACAAGTACTTTGAATAACAAAAACATCAGCACCTCTGACATTTTTTTCAATCTCACAATAAATCTCACCATTAGCAAATTTTTTGACTTGGGGATTAACCAATTGAACATCTAAAAACTGGGAAATATCTTGAGCAAGCTGAGGACTTGAAGTCCCAGAGACTAAAGCAATTCTTTTCAACACATCCCCCTCGGTTGTGGGAATTATTACCTATGGGTTGGGATAAATCAAGGAGCGTACATAAAAGTATGTGACTGAGAACGGGTTAAAATTTGGAGCTCAATGATTGGAGAATTTTAAATGGCTGGGATGGCAGGATTCGGTCACTATATTCTCTCGCATCCAGCTCGCTCACTGCGTAACCTCCTCTTTGCTTGCCCATAAAAAACTCTCCTTGTGACTTTTTTGCGGTCGTTTTCTCACGAGACAAGTTTTTAATCTCCCAAGGAAAAACAAGTAAATAGCGACGTAATGTATGTACGAATACATGAGGAGCTTTAATGAAGTTTTGACGTAGGGAGATTGAAGACCTGTCCGTGAGAATGGCTGGGATGGCAGGATTCGAACCTGCGAATACTTGGACCAAAACCAAGTGACTTGCCACTTGTCGACATCCCAGCAGAGATCACAATTTACAAAAATGATATAAGAAAGGCAAGATTATAACACATCAGGACAGGTGAACTCGTTAAATCTTTTTCCTGAGTCCAAGATGCTGTTTTGAAAAATTCTAAAAGATCCTGACGCTCCAGACAGTAGAAGTTTTTTATCCTTTCGATTTCCCTCAAGCCCCATCCATATTAGCCTGAGAAGCTTTCCATCAAAACTCACAAACCATGAGTCAAGGCCGTTATTGGTTGTTCCTGTCTTACCAAAAAACCTCATTTGCTTAAGGGAGGGATGAAGTATTTTTCTTATGGTTGTTTCGTTAGGGTCAGATAAAGCGTCAATAATAGTTTGAGACTTTCCTCTTTTTGCGCATTCATTTTTTAAAAATTTTGTATAAATTTTAAAAAGATCTGTAAGTGTAAACTCTATTGCACCTATAAGCTGAGCTGGGTACTCCCTTAATGGTTTTTTTAAGTTGTCTCCCAAATATTCATATAGCTCTGGTTCAAGCTCATCAAAACCAATCATGTTTGCAAGTCTAATCGTAGGCCTATTGCGGGATCTTCTTAAAGCATCAATGAGTGGGATTTCGCTTTCTTCAATTCTTGAAGCTTCGCCTGGACTCCATTTTCCAGAGAGAAGATCAAGACTGATTGGACCTGTTTTTACAAAGTCTTCAAGCGATAGCCCTTGATCAATATAGATAGAATAAATAATAGGTTTCAAAATACTTCCCACTTGGAGTTTTTCTTCTGAAATTGCTTTTGCTTTATCTCTTTCAAATTTTGAATAGTATGAATAAGGCTCACTGCAATTGCCCTGGCAAAAAGGATTAGCAATTAACGCCTTTACGGCCACATCTTCATCTTTGATAATGTTTTTTAGTCGAGATCTAACTCGTTGAACTGACTGTACAAAACTCAACTCTTGTATTGGTGTAATCTGACCTGGATCATTCTTTAAAATTCTCCACATTGCATAATAATAGCGCTCGTCACTTTTTTCTTTGAGACTTTGGCTCCAAGACTTCCAGTCTTTTGGCTTCCAAACTAAATCCTCATCTCCTAAGACCAAGCTTCTATCTTTAAGCTTTTCGTAAACAGCAACTACTCTATTTTTTAAACGTTCAATATTTCTCAATGGATGATAAAAATTTGGACCTTTTAAAAGAGAGATTAGAATCGTAGCTTCATATTCATTTAACTCTTGCGGCTTTTTAGAAAAATAAAATAACGAAGCCCCGTATAGACCCTTAATTCTTATTCCTTGAAAACTTCCCCACCAAACTTCATTAAAATAACTTGTAAGGATGTCATCCTTACTAAAGCTGTTTTCAATATATAT
>CAYGJN010000184.1:0-3160 GCA_964350135.1 uncultured Bacteriovoracaceae bacterium
GACTTTATAATTTTAGGGATATTATTTAATTCTTCGAAAATTTTTAAAGATTCTGCCTTTGTTAATAGTTCTCGGCCATCAAGGTCTTCCTCTAAAATTTTATAACGTTCTTCGATCGTTGAGAGAATAGGAATCTCTTTTTTTAAGCAATCAGGCGTTGCAGTTCTTGCTTGCAAGACAGAGAGGTAATCAAGAAGCATTTTGGGAGCCTCTCTTTCTAAGTCTTGGAGGAAGTTCTCTTGAAACCCTTTAAGAGCTGCTTCTGCCGTTGTTGAATAGAAAGCATTTTTACCATTTTCTATCAAGATCTTTAGAAGCTTGAGTGATTGTGATCGTTTCGGTGTATCCACGCAAACTCGTTTATAAAAATGAGGCTTAAGTCTTAATTGATCAACCCCAGATAGTTTAAAGATTAATGCTTTATTGAGTTCTGTAATTTCACCTTTAATTTTTTTCAAATGCAGTCTCTGTTCTTCTAAGGCCAGGCAGCGCAAAGTAGGTGAAGCTTCTCTCGTTAGAGCCTGACTTAGCGCAGCGAAAAGAATGAATATTGGCCATACTGTTTTACTCAAAATACCACCATCGATTATAGTATGTTATAGGTAACCTATCGGTATTTGAGGCATTTTCCTAATGAAAGAAATGAGTTTTATTGAGCATTTAGAAGAACTTCGTACAACTCTAATGAGAGTTATGGTGATTCTAGTTGTCTCCTTTTTAATCTGTTATTCTTTTGGTGAGTATATTGCTGAATTTTTGTTGATGCCTTTACGAGAAATTTTAAATGGCGATGTATCTGGAAAAGTTGTTTATCTATCCGTTTTCGATAAAGTCCTGGCTCAATTTCAACTAGCTTTCTGGTCGGGTATTATTCTCTCAAGCCCTGTTTGGTTTTTTGAAGTATGGAGGTTTATTGCTCCGGCCCTTTATGAAAATGAAGTTAAGGTTATTCGTCCATTTATACTAGTAGGGTTTGTTCTATTTATTTTAGGAGTGTGCTTTGGCTATTTTATAGCTTTTCCCATCACATTTAGAACCTTAATGAGTTTTGGTGTTGATAATGTAGATGCAACTATTGGGCTTAAAGAATACTTAAGCCAATCTTCAAAAATCTTAGTGTTACTTGGTCTTCTTTTTCAAGTACCCAATATACTTTTAATTCTTGGTTTTATGGGAGTCGTCACAAAATATTCTTTAAAAAGTATAAGGCGTTATGTTTATTTTGGATTAGCAGTGGTAAGTGCGCTCTTAACTCCTGCAGATGTCGTTACAATGTTAGGACTTTGGGTTCCATTGATTGTGCTTTATGAAGTAGGTATTCTCGCAGTCTCAATGGTTGTTCACCCATATCTAGCAAAACAATATGAATAAAAAACTAATTGCTCATAGCTTAAGTGCCTTTCTTTTTTTCTGGTTAGGTTTCTCACTTTTTATAGACCTTGTTGGAGTACGTTTAATTTTTACTCAAATTGAAGACGTCATGATGGCCGGTAAACTGGGGGGAAGCTTCTTTTATCGCTTTAATCAGATAGAGTCAGTTTTAGGATTACTTATAATACTTGGACTCTTTGTAAAGAAGAGCTCTAAGATTGCTCTTGGTTGTGCCATACTTGCAACTCTTATTGCCCTTAGTTATCTCTTTCATATCTCTCCTGAGATTCTACGTAACTCGGAGCTCTATGGAGGTGTTTTAAGTGGAGTTATCCAAGATGATAAAAATTATGGCGATATTTTTTACTTTTACCATGAGCTGTATATAAAATTAGATATAGTTAAGATTGTGTTAATTGGAGCTAGCTTGGGCTTACTAATAAAAGAGGAATTAAAATCATGATTCTAGTTACCGGTGGAGCAGGTTTTATTGGAAGTGTTCTCGTTAAAATGCTCAATGATAAAGGTCATGATGAGATTCTTATTGTTGATCGTTTAAGAGATCAAGATAAATGGATCAATCTAAGAGGATTAAATTATACAGATTATATTCATGCGGATGAGCTTTTTGATGAAAAGAATGAAGCAATCTTAAACAGAGTGTCTTCTATTTATCATATGGGAGCATGCTCAAGTACCACAGAAAAAAATATGGATTATCTAATGATGAATAATTTTGAATATACTAAAAAATTATTCATCTTTGCATCCTATAAAGATATTAAAATTTGTTTTGCTTCTTCTGCCGCAACTTATGGCGACGGTAAAAAAGGGTATAATGACTCACATAATGAAGTAGGAGATTTAAGACCTTTGAATCCTTATGGTTATTCAAAACAAGTTTTTGATGAGTGGGTTATAAAACATAAAAGAACTCCAAGCTTTTGGTATGGAGTAAAATTCTTTAATGTATTTGGCCCAAATGAGTACCACAAGGAGTCTATGCGATCCATGGTATGCAAGGCTTTTGAGCAGATTAAAAAAAGTGGAAAGGTTAAGCTATTTAAGTCTTATAAAGATGGCATTTCTGATGGTGAGCAAAAAAGAGATTTCATTTATGTTAAAGATGCTTGTAATGCAATGATTGAACTTATGACTAGTGAATGTGAGTCAGGCCTATACAATCTAGGTACTGGTAATGCTCATAGTTTTAATGAACTTGTTCAGGCCTGTTTTAAAGCACTTAATACAGATTCTAAAATTGAATATATTGAGATGCCCAATGATCTTAAGGGGCAGTACCAATATTATACTCAGGCGAATATGGAGAAATTTTTGAAAGCTCTTCCCCATTTTAAGTTCAAACCACTTGGCGAGTCAGTTTCAGATTATATAAACGAATATTTAAATACTGCTAATCCTTATATATCAAAATGAGTAGAATTAACGGACCCCAAGAAGCTTTAGAACTCTTAAAAGGTCTTTCAACACAAGATCAAAAAAAACTTATCGAACAGATGAGAGAAAAAGATCCCTTGCTAACTGCTTTATTAGAGCAGCATTTAGTGACAATTGAGGATTTGAAATACTTAACATTGCAGATGTTACAAAGCTTTCTACGAGATATTGATACTAAAGACTTAGCACTAGCTCTTAAGACTTCTTCCGATGAATTAAAAGAGTTTTTAAAAACAACATTACCTAAAAGTTTATGGCAAGAGATTACTGATGTTTTAACTGGGCCAAAAAGAAAATTAAGTGATGTTCAAAATGCTCAACAGAACCTTGT
>CAYGJN010000185.1:0-3129 GCA_964350135.1 uncultured Bacteriovoracaceae bacterium
GGTATAAATTATTGTCAGCTTGGTACTTCTCAAAAAGCATAACATAGTTTTACTCATGTTATTGAGAATTTTTCTGAATCATACTATGCCAATCTTTCAAGAGCTTTCTTAAAGGATATTGAGTGAGACTATTAGCAGTACTTGTTATTCTGAGTTCTATTATCTCTTGTTCACAATTGAGTAAAAAACTAGATATAAAAAAACCAACACAGCAAAAAGAGTATTTTCGAGTTCTTTGGAATAAAGATCTAGATGTCTCAAACCCTACAGGTAATCTATCCATCACATTTGCCTCTCCATATATTTATAATGGGATTCTTTATCAAGGAACATTAGGTGGAGAGATGAAGGCCTATGATCTAGAAAATGGAAGAGAGCTTTGGAGCTCTGATCCTAAAGAAAACAATGGTGCAATTACTGGAGCTGCAAATTTATATAAGGATTCAGTTGTTTATGGAAATCTAAATGGAAGAGTTTTTGCACGCAACTATTTAACTGGAAAGCTTATTTACTCTGTAGATGTTGGAGATCCTGTAGAGTCCAGACCTTTTTTTTATAAGGACCGGGCAATAATTCATACAAGAAGCCATAAGATAGTCTGTCTCGATGCCACTACAGGTAAGATTCTTTGGGCCTATAAAAGATCAATTGCTTATACTACGACGGTGCAAAGAGTCTCTGAACCTATTGCTTATAGTAATCGTATCTTGGTTGGTTTTGCCGATGGACATTTTGTTTCGCTTTCCTTGGATGACGGGGTTATGCAATGGGAGAAAAAAATGTCTCGGGCCACAAAATTTGTTGATGTAGATATTTCAGCAACTCTTTATAAGAATCATATTTATGTTGGATCCCTTGCTGGAAAGTTTTCTAAACTTAATATTAATACAGGGGATATGATTAAGCAGTATGACTATTCTGTCTCAAGACCTCCTGTCATTTATGATAACCATTTTTATTTGCCTACTGTTGATGGAAAAATTGTTAAAATTAAAGAAGATGGGACCTTGGTAAAAGAGCAAACTCTCTCTCTTAATTATCCTATAACCTCAGTTGGTATATGGAAGGGGAATTTAGTTGCAATGAATACTCAAGGAAGACTTTATCAGCTAGATTTTGAGACGCTTAATATAAAAGAGCAGAAATGGTTTGGTTCAATTCATTCAGCTCTTTATGGTGACTTTCTTATTGAAGACAATACTCTTGCAGTCATGAGCTCTCGCAGCCGTTTATATGTTTTTAGGTAGCTTGATTCTTTTTGTAGCAACATGATTAAAATATGCTTTTGACCAAAATGCGTTCATTCTTGTAAAAGCTTCATGATCAAACCTTTCAGTTTCAGAGGCTATTGATCTCGATTTATTCCTATTATGGAGATCTAGTGATTGCAATAGGTAATAGTTTGAAAATAATGTAGTTTTAAGAAGTGCTTTTAATGAATCTTCATTCTTTTTAAACTTAGGGTTTTCTTTCATATATGTAATTAGGTTTTCAAAAATAAAATAATTAGTACTATGTCCAATCTCACAGAGTTTAGTAAGTTCTTCAAAAGTTTTTCCCAAATGCATATCCAGGGCCATTTGATAATGCTCACTGATATTTGTTTCACCTGAGTTTGCTATATCGAATAAAGTCGTACCAAAACTATTGGTTTTAAGTGAAAGTTCTGGAAAAAGAGCAAGGGACTTTATTTTTCCCTGGGACTTTATGGATTCAGTCAGAATAGTTGATTGTGGTGTAAAAACTTGTTTGTTAAGGATCTGATTATGATCTTTAAATGCAGTATGAAAACTAGGGCAATGGTTAAGTTTATTATCAAAATTTTCTGAATATGATTTAAAGCGATTATATTGACCTAATAAAGTTAAAAAATAGATTTTTTTGTTTGAGTATCTCATAAGCACTGTTTCTTTAGCAGCTGTATTGGCCGGAGATCTTTGTGTAAAATTAACTGGCTCTTGTAAAAGCATAAAGTCAGCAACATCATTTAAACTTTCTATATTTGCTTTAGTAGTATGAATTCTATCTTGGTATGGCTCTGGCACATATGTAGAGCAAGCTGAAATAAGTAAGATTGCTGGCAGGATTAATTTGTACATAACATAACTCCTTTTGATTCATATCGGCTTCTAGAGGCGGCTTTTGAGAAATTCCATTTCCCTTGTACAAGACTGCAAAAAAGTTCATAATTAAGTCATGAATTAAAGAGGAGAGTTTTAATGAAAGTCTTGATTGTTTTGCTCGGGTTTATGTCTTTAATAATTTCTTGTAATTTTGATGGGGCAGAAGAAGATATAGTTCAAAGCGAAGCAGTAAGTTTTACTCCTGGAACTCAAGCTTATACTGTGGCCCAAAATGTTTGCTATAATCTTGAAAGAAAATCCCTCTATTTTCCTAATGTGAATTATATTTCTGGATATGATATTGATACAAGAGATTGCTTTGGGGCAAAGCCAATGAGCAATAAGAGTTCTATAAGATATTTTAATGATTCAAAAACAGGGTTTATTTTCAAAGGATGCACTACTAACAGTGTGTATACAGGAGCAAACTGTGGTGAATCTCTTATCCTGCCAGACTTACAAGAATACTATAGTAGTAATCATTATCTCCTTAAGCCTTATTGTGATGATCTTAAAAATGGTGTTGAGTTTTCAAATAGAAAAATTATAAATGGCTCAACGTATCAAGCTTATTTTTCAGCTGGTGGGGATAACGACTCTACGGTGGAAATTCATTTTTTAGATGAGATCGATGGTAATCTCGCTACCTCTAAAGTCTATATAATCAATATTTACAGCAATTTCAGTGGATCAGATTATTTATTAAATGGACAACTAAGACGTTTAACGATAAATAATAAATGCTTTGGGTCAAATGAATGGTCTGGGGCTGATATGTACTATATGGCCGGGAACGTTAAATGAAAAAACTTAAAAAATCAAAAGCACCAAGAAAACCAAAAAAAAATGCTAAAAGCATGCTTAAGCTAAGAAGAATTGCTCGTAAGAGAAAGCTTATTAAAGGTCATAATAAATAATTCTAAATTTTAGATCTAAATAGAAAAGGGGAGCTTGAACTCCCCTTTATTTTTACTATTTCTTCTTTCTTGCTTTTTTCTTAGTTGTT
>CAYGJN010000186.1:0-3118 GCA_964350135.1 uncultured Bacteriovoracaceae bacterium
GGTGAACTCTGACATGAGAAAAATTCAAGAAAGAGAGAGAGAGTTAGAGAGTCAGTTAGAACTTTTAAAAAATGACTCCGAAAATTTAATAAAAATGAGAGATAATAAAATCTTAGATTTAAAACGAAAAATCGACTCTTTAGAGTTTGATATTGAAAATAGCAAGAACAGTGAACAACAAGCAAAACAAGATAAATACAACCTAGAAGATAAACTAGAGCGTATTATGAGAACCTTAAGAAGAACAATTGGTTCTTTAGATGAAGAAGTTTTAGGGGAGCACTTCCTTGACCCTGACAAAAAACTAAATGATTTGTAGCTGCGGGTAGTATGAATAGAATTTATCGCCTACTTTTTATTAATGTTCCAATAAGTCACTCAAAGGTATTGAGAGAGACATTTAATGAAAATACCATCAGCCATTCTGTTGATGAATGCAACTCCTATGACCCTGCAGAAGAAAAATTCAAAATAGACTATGATGTAATTTTTCTTGATCTTGATTCAGAAGATAATAAAAAAAGTTTTCTTTCTCTTATTAGAAGTAATTATCCCTTATCAGAAATTATTATTTTGAGTGAGACCAATGACTTTAATTTGGCGCTACTTGCACTAAGGGTTGGAGTTAGGGATATACTATCTCTGCCCCTTTCAAAAGAGAATGTAAATATAAGTTTGAGGACAGCCTATTCATATAGAGTGGCCCATATTCAATCAAATAAATTTTCTAAGCTGTTAAATATCCTTAATCATTTTGGTGATGTGAGAAAGTTTTCTCATCAAAACGAAGTTTTTAAAACTGTTGATCATTATATTACTAGTCACTTTAAAACAGAAAAAGTATCAGCATTTGCTTATGAGTTTAAAACCAAAAAAGAGAAGTGGATATATGGTGATAAGTTTACACTTAAGGCCGAGTTTGATGATTTGAGTAATGTTTGCTCTGGAGATAAAAGATATACTTTCTCGGGCAATCAGGCCTATTTAAATTTTTATAATGAGACCAATAGAGGATACTTTATCTTCTTTGAAAGTGAAGAAGAAGATAAGGAATTACTAGGGCTACTTTTACAGCAAATGGCCATTGTTATTCAAAATGCTTTTGAATATATTAAAAACCATGAAGAAAAAGAAATAATGTCATCACTTGCTCATACTGATGATGTAACAGGTTTGTATAACCAGAGAAAGCTCTATAAAGATATTGATAAAAATATACTTAAATCAAAGGCAACAAATGAACCCTTTTCAATTGTATTTTTAGATTTAGATAATTTTAAAAATGTAAATGATGGGCACGGGCATATTGTTGGTAGCAAGCTTTTAGAGCAAGTCGCTCAAGTTATTAGAAAAGTTATTCGTGATACAGATTATATTTACCGCTACGGTGGTGATGAGTTTGTTATCATTCTACCTACGGCTAAAGCTGAAAATGCTCGAACTATTGGTGAGAGGCTCTTAGGATTTATCAAAAAACACGATTTTATAGGTGATGAAGATAAAGTTTTCAACCTAAGTATCTCTATTGGGATTGCCGAATTCCCTAAAGATGCAACTGATAGGGAAGAAATCCTTACGCTTGCTGATAAAATGATGTACCAAGCTAAACAAACTGGGCGCGGTAGAGTGTGCTCAATTGATGAGATCTTTGGCCGACAAAAAGAGTCAGACTCCTGACTTGACGATCATGTCCTCTTACTGAAAAAATAGGCTACAACAATTCAATCAAGTGAGGACTTATGTCAAAAATTTTAGTAGCTCTATTTATGGTTTCTTCTTTTGCAATGGCAGCAACTGTAGAGATTACTTCTCTTGTAAGAGTAAATCGTTATGATCAAAGAGATGACGCTGTAGAGGTATGTGGTCGAGTTCATAGCTCAACCCAGGCCGTAGAGAGTCTGAAAGTTATCGCAGATGGAAATACAAATAATCCTGGCATTTATTGGGCATTCGCTGGTGGACAAGGTCCTACTAAGACTTTTTGTCATTTAATTGCAGTTTTTGGTAATACAGTTGAAGTTCAGCTTGGAGACAGTACTGCTAGAAAAAGCCTTAAGTAAAAAAATAATCTAAGTAAGGGGCTCTTGGGCCCCTTTATTTCTTTGTAACTTCTCGAAATTCTTATCAAAATACTAGTGTGAAAGCTTTTCATACTAGGGTGATTAAAATCTTCAACCTATTAGAATAAAAAAATATGACTAAGAGGTTAGAAGTGAAAAAAATATTTATCACACTTTTCTGTATGTGTTCCATATCAATTTGGGCCCAAGGCCCTCAAGATACCAAGACCATAAATAAAGCTAAGCCAGCTCGATCTGCTGGGATTGCTGCTATTGAGGATTTTTTTGGTCATGACAGAGAAAATATTCTCAAAGAGTGTTCTGTAAAGATGAATATTGATGAAAGGTACTTGATTGTTAAAAAAGGTGGTCATCAGGAGAGATTTAATTTTTCTGATAGAGGAGTTGCTATTTCTGGAACTTCAGAACCAGGCTCATTTGCTCTGACTCTGAGTACTAATAACTTTGCTACGACAAGAGTATTGAGAAAGCATGCATATGCAAGAAGGGCCATGAATTTAGCTCCAAGTGAGGAGGCAAATGAAATTACAGGCCTAATCTTAGTAAAAGATCATGAATTAATGCATGTTCAATTGTTTAGAAGTGATATTGGAACTCCATATGTTTGTATGGCAGAGATTAACTAAATCTAGATTTTAAATTAATAGAATTGATATAAGAAAAGGGCCATTTTAAGGCCCTTTTTTATTAAGCTTTTTTGCGAGTTGCAGTTTTCTTTTTTGCAGTTTTTTTACGAGTCGTAGTTGTTTTTTTCTTGCTTGTTTTCTTCTTAGCAGTTTTCTTACGAGTCGTTTTTTTCTTGGTTCTTGATTTCACAAGTCCTTCAAGAGTTTTTTGAAGTTTCTCAATCTCTTGTTTTTGATCATTTAAAAATCTCTTTGCTTTTGTAATTTCGGCATTAATAACTTTATCAATTACTTTTTCCACTTGCTGTTTTTCTTTGATGACAATTTTTTTAAGAGCCTCTACATCTTTTACCGCAATTTGATTAATATCTTTTCTTGCATTCGTAACAAGCTTATTAACTTTTTGCTGAT
>CAYGJN010000187.1:0-3083 GCA_964350135.1 uncultured Bacteriovoracaceae bacterium
TTTAGATGACGATCATTACGGACTTAATGATGTAAAAGATAGAATTATTGAACATCTTTCTGTGAAATCTCTTGTAAAAGAAGGAAATGGAAAGGCAACGATTCTTTGTTTAGCTGGTCCTCCTGGTGTTGGTAAAACATCTATCGCAAGATCTCTTGCGGAGAGTATGGGACGTAAGTTTGTCCGTATTTCCCTAGGGGGAGTACGAGATGAAGCGGAAATACGCGGACACAGAAGAACATATGTTGGAGCACTTCCAGGTAAGATTATTCAGTCTCTTAAAAAAGCAGAATCTGGAAACCCACTAATTCTATTAGATGAAATTGATAAAATGAGCTCTGACTTTAGAGGTGATCCTAGTTCTGCCATGCTTGAGGTTTTAGATCCTGAGCAGAATAAGAATTTTGGTGATCATTATCTAGAAGTCGAATATGATCTTTCAAAAGTAATGTTTCTTTGTACTGCTAATGATATTTCTCAAATTCCAGGTCCTTTAAGAGACAGAATGGAAATTATTAATATCGCTGGGTATACTCCTTTTGAAAAACTTCAAATCTCTAAACGTTACCTTCTTAAGAAAGCAATTAAGAATAACGGGTTAGATGATTATGAAGTTCGAGTGGGAGATAAATCTTTCACTAAGGTCATCAGAGGCTATACAAGAGAAGCTGGTGTGCGTGGACTTGAAAGACAAATCAATACTATTTGTCGAAAAATTGCTACAGAGGTTGTCGAAAAAACAATTCCGGTTGGCAAGAAATTTAGTGTTACTGAAAAGCTTGTAGAAAAACATCTTGGACCTGTTAAGTTTGATTCCACTGATATCGAAAGTGGATCTCAGGTTGGTCTTGTTAATGGTCTTGCCTACACTTCTGTAGGTGGAGAGCTTTTACATATTGAAGTTGTAACCACTCAGGGTTCTGGAAAAATTGAGATTACTGGAAAGCTAGGTGATGTTATGCAAGAATCTGCAAAAGCAGCTCTAAGCTATGTAAAATCGATTGCCCCAAGACTAGGAATATCTCATGAATGGTTTGCAAAAAATGATATCCATATCCATGTACCTGAAGGAGCGACTCCTAAAGACGGACCAAGTGCCGGTGTAACTCTTGCCACAGCATTAACATCTGCTATAACAGGCTATGGTGTAAAACAAGATGTTGCTATGACGGGTGAGATTACTATCCGAGGTCGAGTTTTACCAATAGGTGGATTAAAAGAAAAAATGTTAGCAGCTAAACAAGCTGGTATAAAAACTGTTCTTATTCCGATGAAGAATGAGAAAGACCTGGTTAATATTCCTAAGGAAATTAAAGATGGTCTTGAGGTAATTCCATGCTATGAAGCAGAAGAGGCCTTAAGAGCAGCTCTTGATGTGAATCAGGATGATTTTCTTAAAGGAATTCCAAACCTTACTGTTGTTCCCGGAGCTATCGGGGAAAAAGAAAGTATGGCACTTCAAAACTAATTAATTATTCAGGCAGCTCTTGGGCTGCCTGATTTTCCTCAAGCACTTTCCCTAATTTATTTACCTGAGCATCCATAAGATCTGTACAGTCGTTCATTTTATAAAATAGTCATATCTTCTTTGAATATTTTCTGAAGATTTATATAGGAAAATTTTAGAAATAAGAATCAAGACCTTCTCTAAATGCTTAATAATGCTAAAACCTGACATATATTTATGGCAAATAAAAAAAGGGGCCTCTTTCGAGGCCCGTAGTTTGGAAGTTTTAATGCTTGCCCATCCTGCTATTCTTGGAAGGAGAGAATTGTGAGGGGAGTCAGTCTTGGTCATACGTCAGGGTGCGTGTGAGCAAGCATTTATTTAAAAGCTCCTTTGCTTTGTTGTTACTTGGAAGACGGGTAAGGAATAGATTCGATTGCAAAAAAAAGAAAGTTTTTAAATTTCTTGCTTAGCAATGCGTAAAGTTCTTAAGATTATTAAGCTTTCTATCTAGATTTTTTTATTAAATTTTCTCTTTGGACTTCATTTAAAGAGTTACAGTTTTGAGCAGGGCTTCTATATACAAATGCTTTAAAGCCATTTGTAATACTGCATGCTCCAGCAAAGGCCTCTATTACTCCTTGAGAGTTTGCGGCGCAAACAGGAGCGCTCGATGGACAATACCCATTGGAGTTTTTGCGAATTCTATTTGATGAAAAGGTAGTGTCTAGCCCAAGGTCGCGACATGAACCTCTATAGTAACTTCGAACTCCTTGCTCGAATGCTTTACAGGTTCCATAAAAGTCTCCTCCGTCTATACTGCAAATGGAACCAAAGTTTTGGCAACTTGATCTAGATGTGAGGCTTACAAGTGGTTGCGGAGAAAGTCTGTAAACGGGATCTTGTTTTTGTGCAGGTTCATCATTATCAATATTATTATCTGTAATTTGAGGCGTTCCTTGACTAGGGGCTGAGTCATTTGGGCCATTTACTAAAATCTCACTTGAATTAACTGGGCCTTGATCTACAGGTTGAGTAGTTTGTATATTTGTAACAGGGGGAGGAGCTCCCGTTGGAAGAAATCTTTGTGTACAAGCTGGATGAAAAGTTGGAGTTCCTTCTCAGGCCTGCATCATATAACTAAAGCAATGATTGAGAAATCTATTAACAAAATTATTATGTTTTTCAATACTTGTTTTTGAGTCTTCAATATAATTGGCCATTGAAAGTTTTTCTGCCGTAGATAAGCTATCAAGGTAAGGCCCGTTACAAAAATCTGATGAGTCAGACAGTTCTTGAATGAAAAGAGCATCATTGCCAAAAGCTGAAAAGCTAATTAATAAGAGTAGTACCAACTTCATTATTGATCCCTCAATTGCTTTTTCAAAGCTTCAAGCTCATTCCAGATCTTTCCGGCCATATTTAGGGAGTTATTACAAGATGGTGAAAAGTAATTATCATTCATAGGGTTAAAGCCTTGACATACTTTACCCGTGTTAAAATCATTACTTAATCTTTGTAATTCATCCTCTAAAACTTTTTTTCTTTGTAATAATTGTTCTTTCTCATTTGGAATCACTTCGTTTACTTCCACAGGAACATCTTCGTTTGCGATATTTACTTCCACAGGAACATT
>CAYGJN010000188.1:0-3053 GCA_964350135.1 uncultured Bacteriovoracaceae bacterium
TTTAAATAGACTTAAGGTTTTTATTTGCTATTTTTGGAAGAAGTAAATTTCCTTAGAGGTTGGTAGTAATGTTCTTTTGCGGGATCAATTATCGTAATATCAAAATTCGATGACTTATTTTTAAGAGCAGCAGCGGTAGTGATTCCAGCTGTTCCCCCTCCTACAATGATGACTTTCTTTTTCATGTTATCCTTCCTTTCTCTAATAATTCAAAAACTAAAGCTTTTGTGTTTGGATTTTTCATTCCCACTCTTTCGCCAAAATCAAGAGCTCTTTTCTTCGGATGCCCACAAACAAAGCATGCGTTGAGAGCTAAAAGTGCTCCCACTCGGTTGCCAGACATACAATAAACAAGTGTTTTACCTTCATCTTGACTGATAAGATTTCCAAATTTTTGCAGCTTTTCAAATTCAAGTTCGGCAATATCGGTAATGGGTAAATTGAAATAGGCTATATCAGCTTTTTCAAAAATCTCTTTATCATTAAAAGAGGTTTCTCCTGTGGATTTTAGATCGATAACGTTTTTGACACCTATCGATTTTAAAAATTCAATTTGTTCTGAATTATCAACTTTTGACCCAATATAGAGATGGTCAACTCTTATCAAGTGATCAAATTGGTTTTTGGGTAAATCGAATTGGATATCTGTAAGATTTAGGCACTTCATAAAATTTTCACCTTTTCTAATAGTTTAAAAATCAACATACCAATGGTCATAGAAATGACGAAAAGTATGGCGTTTGAGTTTAAAGTTACTAAGTTAACTATTCCAGGCCCTGGACAAATACCAAGAATTCCCCATCCAATTCCAAAAATTGATGCTCCTAGAATCAATCTCGTATCAACGTCATTTTTTGTTGGCAGAAAGTGAGTGTCTGAAAAGAGTGGCTTTTTGCTGGTAACCTTTTTGAATGAAAAGAAGTTCAGTCCAATAGCACCAACCATGACAAATGCTAAGGAAATGTCCCAATGACCAAAAACATCAAGAAAACCTTTAACCTTCTCTGGGTTTGTCATTCCTGATATCGATAGGCCTAGAGCAAAAATAATACCTGAGACAAAACTAGTTATTATTGGTTTCATTTCATTGCTCCTTCTATTGTTACAACTAACATACCTACTAAAATAAATGTAATAGTTGCGATAATGGATCTTTTGGCAAGTCTTGGAATCCCACAAACACCATGTCCTGAAGTGCAACCATTTCCTAGTCTCGTACCAAAACCTACAAGAAGTCCCGCTGTAATTACTCTTGAGGTACTACCAGTGATTTGGTAGTCAAATAATTTTTCAGGGAAGAATTGATATAAAAAGAATCCCCCAATAATCAAACCCAGTATGAAGCTGTATTTCCAAAGGTTTTCTCTATCAAGAGAAAGTATTGAAGAATATATACCACTGATCCCAGCAACTCTTCCCAAACCCCATAGCATTAAGGTACTTGAAACCCCAATTAACAACCCTCCAATCAAAGGAGATAAAAATGAATCCATCTCAAGTCTCCTTTATTCCCTTACTGGAATTTTTAAATAACGGGCACCATTATCTTCTTCATGAGGTAAGTGACCAGCATCAATATTCACTTGAATACTTGGGAGCAAAAGTCTTGGAGCAGATAAAGTCGCATCCCTTTTAGTTCTAAATTCTACGAATTCAGCTTCCGTCGTTTCTTCCTTAAGCTGAATATTAGATTTTTTGCTTTCTCCAATTGTAGATTCATATCTTAATTCTCTTCCATTAGGTTGATAATCATGACCAGTTAAAACTCTAGTTTTAACTGGAAGTTTATAGAGTTTTTCATGAATAGAATGATAAAGATCTTTGGCACTTCCAGCTGGAAAATCACATCGTCCTGTTCCATAATCAGGCATAAAAAGAGCATCACCTGTGAAAAGCATGTCATCAATGAGATAAGAAGAACAAGCTGGAGTATGGCCTGGAGTAAATATTGTTTTGATTTCAATTGTGCCAGCTTCTAGAGTTTCTTCTTCATTTAAAAGAACATCGAACTGAACACCGTTCGTATTAAAATCTTTAAGATTAAAAACACCGCTAAAGAGATCTTGAACTTTTGTGATATTTTTTCCAATGCCTATTTTAGCGCTTGGGATTCTCTTTTTGAGTTCAGCTGCTCCAGTAAGATGATCAGCGTGGGCATGTGTTTCTAGAATATAATGAACATTGAGCTTTTTGCTATTTATGAAATCTTGGACTTTTAAAATTGAATCATCTGATATTTTTGACGCAGCAGGGTCGTAATCAAGTACTGGGTCAATAACGATAGCATCTTTGAAATTTTCATCGTAGACAACGTATGTTAAAGTGTAAGTGTCTTTGTCAAAAAAAGTTTCCAATGAATGAGACATAGTTTTCTCCTTTATTTATTTAAACCTAGGTTTAGAATATATAATTTCTGGTGAGAAAACCTTGATGGGGAACAAAGGTTTTTAGGGAAATTATTGATGTTTTTTCAACTAGTTAGTCCACATATTCAAACGAAATCTGAGCAGACTTTCAAAAGAAACCAAATTATTTATCACGAAGGTGATTTACCCAAATACTTGTATTTCATTGTTTCTGGACTGGTCGGTTTATTTCATATCTCTGAGGACGGAAAAGAGACATTTTTTAGAGTTTTTGGGAAAGATGATATTTTTGGACACCGCTCATTTTTTGCTGAAGAACCATACCATGCCTCATCAGTGGCCCTTACTCCAGTTACACTTGCTGTTATTGCAACTGAAGAATGTGACAGGATTTGTAAAGATAACCCTGAGTTAATAAAAAATATTACATCAATGATGGCAAAAGACTTAGGAAAAGCTGAGCTGCGTATGGCCGGACTTTTAGACAAAACTGCTCATAAGAGAATTTCTGAATCACTTGTTTATCTAAAGCTTAAGCACCCTGATTACGTATGGACAAGAAAGGAAATTGGCGAGTACTCTGGGAGTACCTTTGAAACAGTCGCCCGTGTTATGACTATTTTAGAAAAGAAAAACCTTATAGAGAAACACGGACGAGATTTTAAAATTTTAGACCCTGATAAACTT
>CAYGJN010000189.1:0-2979 GCA_964350135.1 uncultured Bacteriovoracaceae bacterium
ATATTATTATCTCTGAACAGTTTGAAGAAATGATTTTGCCTAATGAAAATCAAAGAATTGAAGTTAAAATCGCCCCAAAGCACAAAAATATTTTTAAGAGTTTGCTAGAAGGAGTCCATCTAAAAGACTTTTTGGCTTTTGCGAATGATAATAGAGGCAGTATAAAAAAATTGATTTTACTCAATTCCCTTGTTGTTTCACTGAGAAATGAAAATAAGCATATTGCTTTGATTAAACCCGTTAACGAAGCATTTGTTGCAAAGCTTGAGCATGTTTACTCGCTAGATTCAAAAGATTTAATAGAGCGATTGAAAATGCAGACTCATACCTATGCAAACTTTTTTGATCAAAAGCTAGTTATTAATAATCCCTTAGCTTTTGGATCTATAGCTATACTGGATGAAAATTTTGAAACCTATTTGTTCAAAGTGTTAAAAAATAAAGAACAGTCTTATGAGTTAACTTTGTTATTTTACTCCTTAGGTTTTTTAAGAAAAGATGATGCCAACGAAGTATATGATCAGTGGGAATTTCAAGATATTCTTTATGATGCGAATACGACCTTAGGTTACTCAAACCATTCTGATAAAATAGGCGGTTATAAAGCAAAACAAAGAAGTTATTCACTTCCCGGAATTTTTAAAGAAGAGAGCGTTATTGGAACTTCAATTTTAAACGAAGATAATCAACTAGATTCACGGTTTTTTGATTTTTCTAAAAAAAGAACCTCGTCAACTGACTTTAATGAATTACCAATTGAGTTTTCTTTGCTTTCAGAATTATTGAAAAGACTAACCCATATTAGGAGCACTAAATCTCTAGAAAGCATGGATGTAGCATTTAAAAATTATCCCTCAGGCGGAGCACTTCACGAGCACGAGATTTATCTTCTTATAAATAATGTTAAAAATATTATGCCTGGTTTTTATTACTATAATCAAAAATCACAAGAGCTTGTTTTAAAAGAGATCGATTCTCAAAAGAATGATCTTTTGAACAAGCAGCTTCATTCATACTTAAGATCAACTTCCCAATGTCAATTGGCCTTGTATATCTCGTCTCGTATATTAAGAAGAATGTGGAAGTATAAAGGGCTAGCTTATAGGCACGGTTTAATTGGATCTGGAGCATTACTTCTCTATGCTCAGTATATTTGTACTGAGTTAGAGCTAAAGTCCTGTCCTGTTGGGCTCCATGATTCAGACTTTATGGCTACGATGAGTAAGACTTCTCGTTATAGAGAGCCCTTTATGTTAGGGCTTGCAGTTGGCAGGTAGATATCACTCTTGTGGCGCCTAAGTGTTTGATTTTTATCGCTAAAATCACCTTGTTTTATTTTATTAGTAATATTTTATGTGATAGCCTGAGGTGTGTTATAATTTATAGACAAAGATGCTGCGGAGATGTTATCTCACTAAGGATTCTATGAGCAAAAAAGAGAAAAAGCCCAAAGTGGATAAGAAGAAATCACTTTCGGTAAAAACTCTAGAGACACCTTTTGATGAAGATTTTCAAAAAATCGTACTTGATTTTGAAGACGATGATATCTTTGTCTATGCCGGGGACTTTTCACCTTGCGATGCTGCTGCCTGCTCATGTGGGTCTGACTCATGGGATGTTCAAAATGGTGATATTGCCGCTGGCCCCTATTCTAATGGTTAATTTTCTACTAACTAGATAGTCAATTTTGCTTACACTCTTCAAATTAATCTAAGGAAGACTTAGGGATTTTGGCAGGGGTTACCTATTGCATAAATATTTGTTTTTCTATAAGTTAGAATTTGGTACTTATTCTAATTGTGCTGGCAGTAAATATTAGTGCTGTTCTGTGTTTCGCGCAAGACAATCTGCAAACGAGCATTTTGTAGTAAAGATTAATCGCGAGGATATAATGAGTAAAAAAGAGAAAAAACCTAAAGTGGACAAGAAGAAATCACTTTCGGTAAAAACTCTAGAGACACCTTTTGATGAAGACTTTCAAAAAATCGTACTAGATTTTGAAGACGATGATATCTTTGTCTATGCTGGTGATTTTGTCCCGTGTGACGCTGTTGCTTGCTCATGTGGGTCTGACTCATGGGATGTTCAAAATGGTGATATTGGCGCTGGCCCTTATTCTAATGGTTAATTTTCCATGAAGTGGAAAATCCACCCTGCTTATACCTTTCAAAAAATTGATGACGGTCTTGCTTTGCTTGTCTCCAGCAGAAGAATCATTCCAATTAAAAACAAATCTCAATTAAAAATTTTAGAAGATATTGCTCATGATAAAGTTGATGATTTAAGCTTTAATGCTCTATTCAAAGAGGAGCTGAGTGAGTTAAATAACTTAGGTATTCTTAAAAAACTAAATACCAGTCAGAAAAACAGCAGAGAAGATATTTATTGGGGACAATACGGTGCCTCTGAAGAATTGAAGTCCAGATTCAATATTGAAATAATTAATCTATCTGATTATAAAATAGATATATTGCCACTTGAAAGCTTATCTGACCCGCGAGGGGATTCGCTTAAAATTGTCATTGTAGATCATTACCTGGATAAACAGCTTAGTACTTTAAATGAAGAGTTTATAAAAAGAAAACAGCCCTGGTTGCTTTTTAACCCTTTTGGGACATTGATACAAGTTGGACCTTGTTTTAACTTGGAGGCAAAAAAGGGATGTTGGATGTGTTTAAGAAAACCACTGAGAAGAAACAATATCCTTCTTCGTCCATCCAATGACTTTATAAAGGGCCCAGTGGGTTATACCAATGAAAGTATCTCTATCGCAGTTAATAGCTTGAGACTTGAGATTATTAAACTTTCAAATAATTCAAAATATAAAATCATCAAAAATATTCTAAATTTTGACCTAAAGGAAAATAGAATGTTTTTCTCACCAGTTCCACAAATGACAGCTTGTTTAGCTTGTGGGATATCAAAAGATGATCAGGATTATATCTACAACCTCTATACAAAACCTTTTCAGGTACTGCG
>CAYGJN010000190.1:0-2828 GCA_964350135.1 uncultured Bacteriovoracaceae bacterium
AAGGTAGGCTTTGATGCTGCTAAAAATGATATTTTAATGATTTTGGATGCAGACCTTACAATGCCTCCAGAGCTTTTACCTCAGTTTTATTCTGCCTATATCACAGGTGATGCAGATTTTATTAATGGTTCAAGATTGGTTTATCCTATGGAGGGAGAGGCCATGAAGTTCTTGAATTTATTAGGTAATAAATTTTTTGCGAAGGCACTAAGTATTCTTTTGGATTTTAAGTTGAGCGATAGTCTATGCGGGACAAAAGTTTTTCCAAGAAAAGATTGGAAGCGTATTGGTAAATGGCGTGATGACTTTGGTGACTTTGACCCTTTCGGTGATTTTGAAATGCTTTTTTCAGCAGCGGAACTTAAAATGGGA
Source organism: uncultured Bacteriovoracaceae bacterium (assembly GCA_964350135.1). Classification (GTDB taxonomy): domain Bacteria; phylum Bdellovibrionota; class Bacteriovoracia; order Bacteriovoracales; family Bacteriovoracaceae; genus CAYGJN01. The sequence goes on from CAYGJN010000190.1 coordinate 373, forward strand.
ATTATTAATATCCCAGTTCGTTATAGAGATAGAGTCTATGGGAGCACTCAAATTAGTAGATTCCGCGATGGTTTTATTCTGCTAAAAATGACAACAATAGCTTTTTTTAAAATTAAATTTCGCAATCTTTAAAAACTATTTTTTAGTAATTTCCACAACCATATGCATAGCCAGTAGATGCTTTAGTGGTGATAAGAGCCATTCTATAAAAAAGACAACTGGAGCCATGAAGCCTGGCAGTAAACTTCTATAACTTAGACCACCAGAGGCTAGATAGTAGAAGAAATTAATTTTTTTAATACTTGTAACTTCAAGCTCGGGATAAAGATCTTTAAACTTTTCAAGATCTCGAACAAATATATTATAAGGCATCTTCATATTGGCATCACTTAACCGACCACCAGTAGTTTTTGGAATGTCCCAGTCCTCAGTATCAGACCAAGGTTCATGGTGAAGGTTTTTATAAACAAGTGAGCCCCAAGGGCTGTAATAAGGTTCTATAAAAACAATCTTGCCTGATTTCTTCAGACATCTTAATGCTTCAGAGAAAAATAATTTAGGTTTTGGAATATGGTGAAGTACATCAATAAAAATAAGCCCATCAATTTCATTATCTTTGTAACTAAGGCATTGAGCATCTTGTACTTCTTTAGTGAACTCAGTCATTGAAAGATCAGTTGTAATGATTGAGTCTGTAAAATAATTTGCATTAAATCCGCCCGCTCCGATTTCAACAATTTTTTTATCTCGAAGATCACCTAAAGCATCAAAGAGATAAGAGTAGAACTTCCTATAAACGGCCAACATAAATGGTTTAGAAAGAATAATACTTCTATGAATTTTATAAGTAGTTGGACTATTGATATCAGTGACTTGATCTACAAAGGGGTGGCGAATAAGTTTAAGTAATGACATAATTATTATCTATAGCACAAAGGCATTATGGAAACAAAATTACTTGCAAAACAAATTATAGTGGCAGGTCTTGGGATAGCTCTCGTTATTTTGTTATGCCTAACTCCTATTTATAATAGTCATGGTCTTATCATTTATAAAACTTTTTTTTGGCTTATATTGGGATCTGTTTTTGCCACTTATCCAATTCGATATTTCAGAAAAGACTTTGGAGAAGGACTTGAGTCTTTTATTGAGAAAAACCTTATCTCTATACTTATTGTTCTAAGTTTTTCTCTCCTGTATGCTCAGCTTTATCTTCAGTGGTCGCTTCAATATCCTGGGAATGATTTTATAATCGGAAACCTTATTCCCGTAGCTGACTCGAGGCATTACTTGGCCGGTGCTATTGGGTTTGATCTTTTTAATGAGCCAACATTCTGGTCAGATAGACGACCTCTTAATCATTTATTTTTTTCAGGACTTTTTAAATTCTCAGGGGAGAACCTAGAGAATATTTTTTATTTTCTATTAGTTTTATATACTATCCTTATTAGCTCAATTGCATTTTGTATTTCAAAAGGTCGCAAAAAACGTGTGGCCTTCTATACAGTTTTAGTACTTTTTACTTTTATAAAACCTTATTGGGGAAGTTTTTTATCTGAAAATGCAGGCTATATTGCTGGTCTTGTTGGTGCGTTGCTTATTGTCCAAGGATTAAAAAATAGAATTAACCTTTTATATCCACTGGGAATAGGTTTTATCGTACTAGGGTTATCTGCAAGAAGTGGTTCTTATTTTGTGCCTTTATTTTTAAGCTTTGCAGTCTTGATATTTAATATTTCTAGAAAAGATAAAATTAAATATTTTATTCTCTCTTTTCTCTTTTTAGGGGGTAGTTCTTTTATTAATAAAGGCGTTCGCACCCATTATAATATTGAGGGAAGTTCTTTTTCTAATTTTGGAGTTACCCTTTATGGTATAGCGAGGGGAGGGAAAGGCTGGACACAGTTTTCTGAAGATTATCCAAAGTTTACAACAGGATGGACCGCCAATGATTATGAAAGGTTGAATGTGATAATTAAAAATTCAATCTTAACTGAGCCTCATCTTTTTATTAAAGGTCTTTTTAGAAGCATGAATGCTTACGTCTTTAATTATATGACCTTATTGCCTAAGCCTTTTAAAATTATTGATTTTTTATTGTTTGGGTTTTATTTATTCTTTATATTCAGAAAGTATAAAAAAAGAGAAGCACTTTCTAATTTAGATATTGTTATTGGTCTTGCTTTTTTCGGGAATTTAATTGCAAGCTCTGTTGTTGGACATGATGGCAAGCAAAGAGTATTTGCAGCGACAATTTCTTTTAATGCGCTTTTGTATGCTTTTTCTCTTGATAGATTTACCGAAAAGTTTTTTCCTAAAACGAAAACACTTAGTGAAAACAAAAATGATTTGAGTTTAGTTACTCCAGGCCTTGTCACAGCATCGATTGTTGGCATAATTTTTCTCTATGGTGTTTTAGGTCCCGTAAGTAAAATGTATGCAATAACAGATCCTAA
>CAYGJN010000191.1:0-2814 GCA_964350135.1 uncultured Bacteriovoracaceae bacterium
GGCTGGATTTATCACTAAGGGTTAATAGTTCTTCACTACAGTCAAAAATATCAATATGACAATTAAGCCCTTGGGATATTTTCCATTTTTCTAGATCCTCAAAAAGCTCTAGTATGAATTTTGCTTTTGACCGCCCCCGAATCTTTCTTGGGTTTTTTTGAATGGGTGCAAACTCTAAAAGGTACTCCTGTAGATCTACTGTACAATTTGTACATCCGCCACCGGCCAGAGTTGTCCCTGTAAGTTCTTTAAGATCTTTAAGTTTATTTTCCTGAATAGCTTTTACAATCTGATTTTCAGTGATTCCAAAACAACGACAAATAAGTTGAGAACCACGTACTGGTGCTTGAAGTTTTCCCTTAAATTGATCAATGGCCAAAAAGAAAAGTTTTAATGGTGTGTAGAAAATTCTTGAATCACGGTACTCTTGCCAAACTTGTGAGTCTTCAAACATCTCATCAATTATTTCAATATCTATCTGACGGGCCTTTTCAATATCAAGACCTGTTACAAGGTTCCCAAGAGCTTCAAACAAGGCCTGTTCATGGGGCTCCCCCTTAAACTCATAACAAAACTCATCAATAATATCTTTAGAATTAATATTTAAATAAAGAAATGTATGAAAATTTTTAGACGTAAAATTTGTTTCAACAGATTTTATAACTGGAGTTTTATGATATTGATATGAGTCCGAAAGTTTAGAGAATAGACTCATGAGTTAATCTTTCTGTAGGGATCGTTAAAATCTCAGCACCGTTATCAGTGACTAGTATTGTGTGTTCAAACTGAGCAGAAAAAGAACCATCTTTGGTTTTCACAGTCCATTCATCATCTAATAATATGCAATGTCTTTTACCTAAATTAATCATAGGCTCAACTGTAAATGTCATGCCTTTTTTAATCTCGATGCCAGTTCCTTTTTTTCCATAATGAAGCACTTGTGGTTCTTCATGAAATTCTCGTCCAATCCCATGACCGCAATACTCTTGAACAACACTATATCCACTGCCTTCAGCTAATTCTTGAATAGCAGCACCAATATCACCAAGTCTTGCTCCAGGTCTAACAACTGCAATTCCGGCCATCATACATTTATGAGTCATCTCAACTAAATTTTTTAACTCAGGACTCACTGATCCAACATAAAATGTTCTATTAGTGTCTCCATGGAATTTTTTAAAATAGGTTGTTACATCTACGTTAATAATATCTCCATCTTTTAGAATATCTTTAGTACTTGGTATCCCATGACAAATGACATCATTTAAAGAAGTACAAACACTTTTTGGAAACCCGTTATAGTTTAAAGGAGATGGGATTGCTCCACGGGAGACAATATACTCATGGGCCAGAGTATTAATATCTTCTGTGCTCATGCCTGCTTTGATTTGAGAGCCTATATAATCCAAGCAATTTGCTGCAAGTTGGCAAGACTCTTTCATAATATTAATTTCGCGTTCACTTTTTATTGAAATCATCTCTACTTCTTAGCTTAAAAAGGCCCATAATTCTAGGCTCTATACTATTGTATAATGGATAAGGACGGTTTAAGTATTCACATGGCAAAATTTTCACTAATTCGCTTCAATACTTCCAAATATCAAGCCCCTAACTTTAAGGAACTTGAATCAATGGCCCTCGCCCACCCTGATATAAATTATATCTTGCCCAAGGACTATGAATCAGGACCTGTTATTCTTGTTACAAATTCAAATACTAACCCCCAAGAGATCCCTGAAAAAATACAAACAAATATAGTCTATCTGATTCACCCAAACTCAGGGCATGATAATTTAAAAGACTGGCTAAAAACAAAGAGCTTTCCCGTAAGCTTTGGATCCATTCTTAGAACCCAAGCTGTTACAGAGTATATTCTTTATTGCTTATTTGATTTTAAAACTCCAAACCCTTTTCGCAAGCATTGGGATACCACCAGATCATGGAATCGAGATTTATTAAGAGACTATAAAATACAGATTATTGGTTATGGAAATATTGGTAAACAGATCACAAGCATATTGACACTCCAGGGAGTCAAGCCTTTAGTGTGGGATCCTGATCTAAACTTTAAGGAACTTGATTGGAGCGCCGATATCATTATCTTTTGCTGTAGCCTTACAGAATCTAGCTATCATTTTCTTGATAAAGAAAGTTTTAAAAAATTATCACCAGATGTTTGTCTAATTAATCCAGCAAGAGGCAAAGTTATTTGTGAAAAAAGTCTTATCCATTTTTTATCAAAGAATACAAATGCCTGTGCATATTTAGATGTCTTTGAAAAAGAGCCACATACCTTTGATACCTTTGCAAAACTCTCAAATATTAAACTAAGCTCCCATATTGCAGGAGTCTATAAAAAACTAGATGATAAGATTATAAGCTTTGTAAAAGAGAGTGTTTTTGAATTTCTTAAGCAGGAAAAACCATGAGTGATTTTACCAAACGTTGTGAGCAGTATTTATGTCCTCCAGGAAATGGAGTCTTTACTGTTAATACTGCTAAAGAAAGAAAAGATGGACTCCATCAAAAAATATATAATTGTACAGGTCATCAAGTAGATCAAAAGTGGAAAGACTCACTTGAAAACCTAGAGACCCACAAAGGATCCGTTTTACTAGGTGTATGTTCTGATACGGGAGGGGGCATTCTTAGAGGAGCGAACTGGGGACCACTTTTCCTTAGAAATGAAATCTATAAAGAAAGCCCGAGGGTTTTAGATATTGGCGATATTAGAGTCATTCCACACCTTTTAATGGATAAATACTTAAACAATGAAACCCTCTATACATGTGAGTGCGACGTGTGTGGCTCTTG
>CAYGJN010000192.1:0-2787 GCA_964350135.1 uncultured Bacteriovoracaceae bacterium
ACTCACCCGAACTCCTTAGCCCTTAACACATAAACCGAGCATTACCACCATCAACCTTTAAAGCATCAACTAACAGCTTATTTTTTAACTCACCGATCGACTTCATTTTAAGAAGATCATTTTCAATATTTTCAACTTTTCTCTTAAGTGATTTTTGTTTTCTCTTATCAGGCTTTGCTGAAATTATTTTTTCTTTTTCCATAACTAGTATTTTGGCAATACTAGTTTTTGACTTTTGTGGTTTCCGATCAAAACTTTTTTGCAGACCAATCTCAAGCAAATACTTTTCTAAGTCTTCATCCTCTTCAATTATGCCAGGCCGCATTTCCCAGGATTTAAAAAGCCAACGGTTTTTATCGTCTTCTTTGAAGTATGAATTCATAAAATAGAGGTTTCTCCCTTTCCAGAAAAAATAAAAACAATTCCTTTTTCCATGCTTTCGATAATAAAGACAGATACAGCGGTCATTATAAACTTGCTCAATGCCATCAAAAAGAGTTGAGGTTAATCTATTACGAAGATAATCTAGAAACTTGTCCTTTTTCCTAAGAAGAGACTCTGGTTTATCTTTGTGAACCCAAAATCCTTCAACTCCACGACCTCTGCCAAAGTAGAGAAAGCTTGTTTGACCATCGATTCTCAGTGTCATACAAATAACAGTAGAAGTACTATAGATTTTTTGTATAAAACCTTGTGACTGGAAACTCTTCAGGCTTTGAATATGCTCTTGAAGTTCTTCCTGAAATTGAATCATGAACCTTAACCTTGTATCTCAAAACTCTAATTTTTTACCGCTTATAGACTGGCATATCATTCAAGATGAAATTGAGTCATATGCACATCTGGCTGCTAGTAAAAAAAGAGTAACACAATTTATAAACTTTAACTCCTCTAAAGAAATTACTTACTACTATAAGAAAATCAGAAAAAAGCTAACCCTTATAGAGAATGCTCAAGATGCTCTATTTCAAGAGACATTGCTTAATATTGCTCATTTTGAAGAACTTCAAACAATTAATTTTTATGAACTTCTTTCCTTGGTTAAAAAACAAGCTGTTCTTAATCCCTCACAGCTTTACTTTGTTTACCTCATAGTTAGTTCGTATTTTTTCATTGTTAAAAATCATGAACAAGAGCTAGAAGACAAAAATTACTTTAATAAAGTTACACAAAAGCTACTAAGACCAATTCAAGACTTTGTCGGAGATAATGGTGAAATTAAGTTTGACACCCACCCCGAGCTAAGAGAAATCTACTTTCAAATATCAAAGCTTGACCTACAAATTAGAAAAAAAATTGAATACCTACTTTCTGAGGGTGATAGAAATCATTTGCAAATTGATACCTTTGACTTAATTAATGACCGATATGTTCTTTTCATAAAGTCAGACTCCTATCGATCTTCGCATGGTTTAATTATCAGCAGATCTGACAGCGGCAAAACCTTGCAAGTCGAACCTCATGCTATTAGAGATTTATGTAATCAACGGATCGAGCTTACATCTAAACTTGATGAAGTAATAAATAGAATCTGTATTGAACTATCTGAATATGTTAATAATTTTCAAAGCTCTATCTCTCAATTCTATGATTATATTTTAGATTTCGATTCACTATTAGCAAAAGCTCGTTTTTGCCATGAAAGAAACCTTATTGAGCCTTTATTTTCTGAAGATTGTGAAATAAATATCGAGGGCCTTTTTCATCCACTTATTGAAAACTGTATCCCCAATAATTTCTTATTAAGTACTGAGAAAGCAGGCCTTATTATCTCTGGACCAAATACTGGTGGCAAGACTGCAACTTTAAAATCCTTAAGCCTTGTCCATTTATTTGTGCACTTAGGTCTTTTTGTTCCTTGCAAACTAGCTAAAATACCTTTATTTAAAAAAATCTTTTATCTAGGAACAGATCATCAAAGCCTTAGTGATGGGCTTAGCTCTTTTGCTGCTGAAGTTAAACACTACGAGCAACTTTTACAGCAAATTGATGATAAATCTCTCATTATTATTGATGAAATTTTTAACTCAACCTCATCCGAAGATGCCTCGGCTCTTGCTATCGCAATGTTTGAAGAAATGAAGCCCAATAAAAACATTAAGATAATAGTTTCAACCCACCATCAAATGCTTAAGTCATATATGCACCAAGATAAGGATTTTTTATCTAGCCATGTCGGCTTTGACATACAAACTAACCAACCAACTTATAAAATCATTACTGGTATCCCAGGAAGCTCCATGGCCCTTTCTATTTTTCAGCGAATGGTAGAAAATGAAAAACTCAAGGACTCCATTGTCCATAAGGCACAACAAGTTCTAGATAAAAAATCAATTGAATATGAGAGACTGCTTCAAGAGGTTACACAGAAAAGTATCAGTCTTGATAAGTTGATTGATAAAAATAAAGATATTAATATTCAGCTCGCAAATCAAAAAAAAGCTTTTGATGGTGTCTACAATATTAAAGTCCAGGAAAAACTTACAGAGTATGAATTCAAACTTAAAAAAACTCTCGAAAAGGCCCAGAGGTTTTTTGAGGGAATTAAAAAAGATGGAAATATTAGCAAAAAAGGTTTCTATAAAAAGATTGATGAAATCTCTTCTGAAATTAAGCCCAAAGAGTTACCAACTGAAAAACCTGAAACACAAAATAGACAATCTATCCCCCTGGATCAACTTATTAAAGACCAAGTTTATCTTAGTGAGCAATTAAATTGTGTTGTTAATATTATTTCTATCAACTTAGCTCGCAAGGAAGTCTTCGTTTCTAATAATGGCATCAAGA
>CAYGJN010000193.1:0-2670 GCA_964350135.1 uncultured Bacteriovoracaceae bacterium
GATGAAAAGATACGGATGAACAATAGTGGTTATAGAACTAAGTGTTCTAAGGAGTCGCTGAGAATACTGGAGCCTTATTTGAACCCTGTAACAGGAATTCTTTCTAAGGTACAAGTTTTAGAGAGAAATGAAGTTCCTTACAGTTTTGGAATTAGTACAATTTTGGAAAAATCTCATGGTTCAATAGAGGTTCCTCAGTCAGCAGCAGGTAAAGGCTATGACTTTGATCAGGCTAAAATAAGTTGTATTGCAGAAAAAATAGAAAGAAATGCTCTTAATTTGAGATCTGAAATATCAATAAAAAAAGAATCATATAACCAGTTAAAGAAAGAATATTCTTGTATTGCCCCAGAGGAGACACTTGGACATTCAAGATCTAGGTATCCTTATCTTTATAATAAGGATGAAATTCAGGACTGGGTTTGTGCTTGGTCTTTAAGTAAATCCAAAATGAAATATATATCAGCTAGAGAGGTGTACTTTGGAGCTGGAGATGCGGGTAAAAAGAGTGCTTCTTATCTTTGTTCAACAAACGGCGTTGCTGCCGGGTTTAGTGTAGAAGAAGCATTGATTCAGGGAGCATTGGAGCTTATTGAAAGAGATCATTGCGGACTTTGGTGGTACCACCAACTTTCAATGCCCGAGATAAGAATCGTGGATAATGAGATAAAAGGAAAAAAAATAGAAAAACCACTAAGGTTTTTTGCAGATAATGAGTACAAGGTAAAAAATTATTGGTTGCGATTTGATTTTGATATTTATGTCGTTGCCTCAATTGCTTATAACGAAAATAAGAAAGGGCTTTCTTTTGGTTTTGGAGCTCATTTTTCCCCCGAGTCTGCTCTTGAAAGATCCTTGAGTGAGTTGATTCAACTTTTTCAAGAAAGTTCAAAAAAAGCTAGAATGCCTTACTGTCTAGATGAGTTTTCATTTTTAACTTTAACTACGGAAACGATCAGCTATGAAAATTTTATAAAATTAAATGATAAAAAGATAGAAAGCAGCCTTCAAGCAATTAACTATCTTAAAGATGAGTTTCATAAAAACAATATGGAGTGGATTGTTCATAATATGACTGATGATGAGTTTCCCCTTTATGTTGTACGGAGTATTGCGCCTGGAATGTGTAACCACTTTCCCCATTATGAATTTAAACGTATGCAAAAAGAAATTCCTCAGAAATTTGATATAAATACTATTGACCCTAATAGCATCCAGCTAAGAATATAATATTATATGAAACCTCGCTTAAGTTTTATTATCCCTGTTTATAATGGCGAGAAGACAATAGGCAAAACCTTACGTTCATTAACGAAAGAGGTTCATAACTCTAATGCTGAAATTATAATTGTCGATAATAATTCGAATGATAAAACGCCGTTAATTATAAAGAAACTCGGCCTAGTTGCTCATCACTTAAAAAAAAGATCAAGGTCACGGGCAAGAAATTATGGTGCTAGTCTTGCAAAGGGTGAATATTTAATTTTTATAGATGATTCTATTATCTTGAAAAAAGGTTGGGTCTCTCGGTTAAATATAAAAATACTAGATGGTACAAAACAGATAATTCAAGGCTCTGTTGTCCCATTATTTCCCCAAGATGATAAAAATAAGACGCTGCCAAGGTATATAACTGCTTTTTTTGGCATTAGATCCGGAGGAAGCTTTAATACTGCTTTTGCACGTGGCCCTGAAAGAATTGCGCTTGATACGGCTACGGTTATTATTAAAAAGGAGCTTTTTATCAAGCTAGGGGGCTTTAATGAAAAATATCAACGATTTGAAGATCGAGAGTTGGGCAAAAGAATACAGGCCGAGGGTTATATAATTGATCCAGAAATAGATCTTATTAGTTATAAGCTGATTTTTACTCCGTCAGCAATAGGCTTCTTGAAAGTAGAGCTTACAGATTTTTATTATGAGTATTTATGGAAAGTTGAAAATCGTGGCCTTGCAGAGCCATTTTGGTATTTTTTTAAAAAACTTGTATCTCAATTTTTTTACTCTAGAGGTCTTGATAAAAAACTCTATTTTACAAATATAGTTTTATCGATTTCAAAGCTTATTTGCCTCTTTCCGTACTCCTTGATAGCGTCTTTTCATCATAGAATAAAAATTTTACAATGATGCACCTATGAATTTTTTTAAATATTTGTTTACGGATTTTAACTCAGAGATTTTTTTTAGAGAATACTGGGGAAAAAATTATATCAAAATAGGAAATTTAGAACAGAGAATGAATCGTATATTTAATTGGAGCGAGTTTAATAGAGTTCTTAATACTTATCCGTTGTCAGCAGACCAGTTACAAATTACAAGCGTGAATAATCATCAAACGAAAACGATGCTTCCAGAGTTAGCTGGATCCTGGGGCAAGGATACCCTTAGTGATGTGTTTTCTTCTCGAAAGCATTCCCTTGCACTAATGCAGGTGACTGATTTACATGATGGCTTGAAAATTTTAAATACTGATATTAAAAAATATTTTCTTAGTGAGAGTAGTGGATATTGTTCATACACCCCAAAGGAGTTTTCTGATACAAGCTATCAAGTAGATACTTGTCATAAGATGGTAGTTCAGATTGAAGGTGAACGATTGTGGATTCTAAAAACGCCTAAAGGAGAGGAAGAGGTTGCACTTAGAAAAGGAGACTATTTATTCTATCTCTT
>CAYGJN010000194.1:0-2641 GCA_964350135.1 uncultured Bacteriovoracaceae bacterium
ACTATAGTTCTTTTGATGAAAGAAGACAGGCAGAAAAAAACTCAAGACTGGAATATGATTTCACTTTTTCATACAATTGGCGCTACTTTCTTGGTTATGAGCTAGACTTTGCCGCCTCTACTTCAATGTTTAGAAAACGTTACCGCTCATATGACGCTGATATTTTAAGAGCTAATTCAAGCTTTTATAAAGTTTTTACAGACTGGCTTTCATCTACCATTAAATTACAAATTGAAAAAATTGAACAATTTGATGCAACAGATTTAAGTGATTCGGGTGACTTTACAGTTGGAAGTGTTACACCAGGACTAACATTTGATTTCAGAGATAATCCTATAAATCCTCGTAACGGGTTATATTTTAACTTAAGTCACGAGACAGCTAGCCCAAAGCTTGGATCTAAAGATGGCGATAAAGATATTTACTATAATAAAATTATTTCAAGAAATGCTGCCTATCTTTCTGTAAGTGACAATATCGTATTAGCTTTTTCATTTTCAACAGGAGTTCAAGAAAACCTATCTGATGAAAATAAAATACCAGATATAAAGGTATTAAGATTAACAGGGGTTGATCGTATACGTGGTTTTAAAGATACGGAGATCAACAAGTTAAATATTCCAGACTTAGCATATCCAGATGTGGAAGATGTAGATGATTTTAAAAAGGCTTTCTTTTCTGCCATTAAGTTTGAGCCGAGATATTATGTCTCTGATACGTTTGTTATTGCTCCCTTTATAGACGCCGGTCGAGTCATGGTTGATTCTTATAAACCTTTTGATTTAAGGGTAAGTACAGGAATGAGTTTTAAGTACGTAACACCAGTTGGTACATTAAATTTTGATTATGGAATTAAGCTCAATAGGCTAAAATATCTTTCTGGAGAACAAGAAATCGAAGAAGATTCTGGGCGGTTTCATATCTCCTTAGGCGTTTTTTAGTAAAATCAACAGCTTACAGGTTTTTTCATATTATCCAACCTTTAACAAAATTGGGCCCTGAGTTGACGACATAGTGAGGGGTGTTATATAAAACCTCGCTATATCATTAAATTGTCTCGCTATAGATTTTTGTTAAATAGGCAATATTAAAGGTTTTTTATTATGTATACACAAAGAAGTTTTCATTTAAATCCTAATGACGTTGATAGAAAGTGGTATATTATTGATGCTACTGACTGTGTTGTTGGAAGACTTGCTACAGAAATTGCTACTGTGCTAAGAGGCAAGAACAAGCCTACTTATACACCTAGTACTGATTGTGGTGATTTTATTGTTGTTACCAACGCTGAAAAAGTTCAGTTTACTGGAAGCAAGTGGGATAATAAAAATTACCACTGGCATACAGGTTATATTGGTGGACTTAAGACTCGTACAGCGAGAGAGCAACTTGAGAAACATCCTGAGCTGATTCTTGAAAAAGCAGTTAAGGGAATGCTTCCTAAAAATGCACTTTCTAGAAAGCAAATGACTAAGTTAAAAATTTATACAGGCGATGCTCATCCACACGATGCTCAGAAGCCCGAAGTTTTAAAATTCAATTAGAAGGATATCTGAATTATGGCTACTAAAGGAAAATCTTATCTTGCACATGCGGTTGGTAGAAGAAAATCTTCTGTTGCTAGAGTATATGTTGCGCAAGGTACTGGTAAAATTACTGTTAATAAAAGAGAGCTAAAGGAATATTTTCCAAAAGCAACTAGTCGATATGTTGTTAATCAACCTCTCAACTTGCTAAAACTTTCTGATAAGTACGATATTTTTATCAATGTATGTGGTGGTGGTACGACTGGACAGTCTGGTGCTGCTAGACTTGGTATTGCTAGAGCTATTCTTACTCTTGATCCAAACTCAAGAGCTGAACTTAAGAAAGCTGGATTTCTGACAAGAGACTCTAGAAAAGTTGAAAGAAAGAAGTACGGTCTTGCTGGTGCAAGAAAATCGTTCCAGTTCTCAAAACGTTAATATTTACGTTCTTTTCTTATACAAAAGGGTCAGTTTCTGGCCCTTTTTTTTTGCCTGGCCTACAATGCATAAGTGAATCAATCCATTAAGGTCCGTGGCGCCAGAGTTCATAATTTAAAAAATATAGACGTAGATATACCGATAAACAGTATATCTTGTGTTATGGGACCAAGTGGCTCAGGAAAATCATCCTTGGCCTTTCATACAATTTATAGTGAATCCAAAAGGCGCTATCTAAACTCTATGCCGGACTCCTTTAGGTTTTTTTCTGATAGACCCCTTAAGGCCGATGTTGATGAGATAAGCCCTGTTCTTCCTGTTTTTGCTCTAGCGCAATCAAACCCAGTGATGAATTCTAGATCCACTGTTGTTGATGTGATGGGAATTAGTGAAAAACTTCAAAAAGTTTTCTACTCTTTAGGTGAGCCTACTTGTCCTAATCACGGAACACCCTTTGAGGAATCTCAGGTTTCAAACTCCATTAAACGACTTTTAGAAAAAGATATTAAAAATGAGAATCAAGTTGTTCATATCCTTATTGATAAAGAGACTTATTTAAGTATTTTTAGCGAAGGTGAGATGCCTGCAAGGTCATTTAATCAAGAGAGTTTTGAAATACAACTTTTTGAAAGAGAGGATTCCCATTATGCATTTATGAGATGTAAGGGGACAGTATA
>CAYGJN010000195.1:0-2608 GCA_964350135.1 uncultured Bacteriovoracaceae bacterium
GTGGAGCAAAACATTGGTAAAAATTAAAGAATTAGAAGGGAATGAAAAATGGGGTGGCTGACGGGGCTTGAACCCGCGACAAACGGTACCACAAACCGCTGCTCTACCAACTGAACTACAGCCACCACATGAACTTAGTTTATAAGGTTTTCTGGGTGAGGGTGTCAATGAATTTTCTATTCTGCACCTAGCCGCCAAAAGTTTTCATTCTCTTGTATGCTAAAAACTGCAAACCAGGGAGATAGGATGAGATCAGTCGCTATATTAGTTCTTTGTTTAAGCTGTTTATTATCCTGTACATCAGAAAAGAAAGATCAACTTAAGTCCAATTTTACAGTTATTGCTCATAGGGGAGCTAGTGGATATTTGCCAGAACATACCCTTGAGGGCGCGGCTATGGCCCATAGTTGGGGAGTTGATTATATAGAGCCAGATGTAGTTGTGACTAAAGACGATAAGCTGGTTATTTTGCATGATCATCATATTGATACTACGACAAATGTGGCAGAGATTTTTCCAAATCGCGCAAGAGAAGATGGCCGGTTTTATGCAGTTGATTTTACCTTAGCTGAAATTAAAAAACTTAGTGCTCATGAGAGATCTAAATTTGAAACAGGAGAGGTTTATTTTCCTAAACGTTTTCCTAAGATGAAATCAAGTTTTCAGGTTCCAAGTTTTCGTGAGTTTATTGAGCTTGTTCAGGGACTTAACAAGAGCACAGGTCGAAGTATTGGGATTTATCCTGAAATTAAAAAACCTGAGTTTTATGCAAATGAAGGTAAGGATATTGCAAAATTAGTGCTCGATGTTTTAAGAGAGTACGGCTACGAAGAAAATGGTCAGGCCATCTTGCAATGTTTTTTTCCACCAACATTAAAGCGTTTAAAGAACGAATTTAAAACCAAGATCCCTTTGGTGCAGCTTATAGGTTCAAATGCCTGGGGAACAAACTCTGCTGATAATAATCAGCTTCTTACAAAAGAAGGACTAAAAGAAATCTCAACTTATGCAGTGGGTATAGGCCCTTGGCTTGCGCATTTAGTTAAAGAGGATGGTGACGGTTATAAAATTACAGAGGTTACCAAGTGGGCCCATGAGTACGGACTTACTGTGCACCCTTTCACTCATCGCCTTGAGCAAATCCCAGGTTTTGTAGCAAATAATAATGAGTTCCTAGATCTACTTGTTCACGAAATTGGAGTGGATGGAGTATTTTCTGATTTTGCTGATCGTGTCATAGATTATTTAGACAATTAGAAATATTTAAAAATGAAACGACATTTTGACGTAATGCTAGAAATCCCATTATTATTAGTAAGTATTTAGAATTAAAAAGGAGTCCTAACCATGACTAAGTTAACTATCGTATTGTTGTCGTTTATTAGTGCGAGCGTTTTTGCATATAATTCAGGTATTTCAAGTTTTCCATTAAAGACAAAAGATAAACTTGTTTCTGCTGAGTTTGGTGGCTTTATGTCTGAGGGAAAAGGTGTTGGTGTTCAGGCCCGATACACACAAAAAATTAATCCTCTTTTAACAGTTGATGGTGGTTTTGGTTTTTCTGATGGTGAGCGTGCTCACAGATTTTTTGCATCAGCAGATTATGAATTTTTCCCTGATTATATGAAGCAACCAAGAATTTCTATGAAAGGTATGTTTTTAAGAGGCAAAGAATTTGAAAGAACAGTTACAAGACTTTCTATGGCACCAACGGTTTCCAAAGGTTTTAACTTTTGGGGAAAAGAGGCTTTTCCATTTATCTCTTTACCTTTAAGCATGGAGCTTGATGCTGAAAATAATAAATACCAAATCATAAGCCAAGTTTCATTTGGAGCTTCTTCTCAAGTACCTTTTGAAGGTTTTGAAAAAGTTCTAGCGAACTTAGAGACAACCATTAATATTAATAATGGCTTCTCTGCAGTATTTCTTGGTATGTCATACCCTCTTAATTAATTTTGATTCCAAAAATTATATTTTCAGATTTTGATGGGACTTTAACTCTTGAAAGAGAGTTAAGTCCCAAACTTTTTGATGTCTTTAATCTAGCGAAAGATCTTTCAGAGGAATTTGTTATTGTTTCAGGTCGCTCAATTTCTTGGGGACATTTTATGCTTACTCACTTTCCAGTTAAGACAGTTATTATGGAAGGTGGAGGAGTCATTCTAAGGTCAGGTAAGGATCGTTTAGTATCCGAGAGATTATTAGTCTCTAATAATGATCTTATTAAGCTAAAAGAACTAGAAGTTGCGGTACAAAAGAAATTTCCAAATATCTTAAGTGTGGATTCTTTTGGAAGAAAAACTGATAGGGCCATAGAGCTTTTTTTAATGGAAAAGGACATAAGAAAAGAGATTGAGAATTTTCTTTATGAAAGAGGAGCTCATTTTTCATCTTCAGATGTTCATATTAATTTTTGGTATGGAGATATTTCTAAGTACGATGCCATGGAGCAGTTTTTACGTGATGATTATCCAGAAGTTTCTATGGATGAATGTATCTTTTTCGGGGATGCTCCTAATGATCAATCAGTTTTTCGTGAAATGAAACATACTGTTGGCGTAAGTGGCATTTCAAGGTATCTAAAGATTTTAGATTTTAAGCCTGAGGT
>CAYGJN010000196.1:0-2496 GCA_964350135.1 uncultured Bacteriovoracaceae bacterium
ATAATTTTTCTGCGTTTCTTCAAGTTTTGGCGAGTTAGAAGAAGTAAATTCCCTACTTGGATTTATCCAAATACTCAGCCCAGAAAAAGCCACGAATATCACCAACGTTGTAGCCTGTAGCTTTATCTTTAGGATATTTACTCTTAATAATTTTATATAGGTCTGCATCGATATTGCTTCCATGGCAGTTGAGACACAATGGCATTGTCCGTATAGGTTTCAGTAAACCAGTCTTCCCATTGTCTAATTTTGTAGTTATATAAGTTTTCTTCACTTTATTCTCATGAAATTGATTAATATAATCTTTCATCCAATCTTTTGGTTCATTGCTAGGGTTACGGTTCTTGAGACTTACTCGGCCTATTTTAATACCTTCACTCGATACCTGCTTCTGAATTTCAGGAGCTTTTAAATTACATATTTCAACAGCTTTTGCTGGAGATTTTTTTAGTCCTGCCTTAAGTTCCTTTTTCAGTATTTTGCCAAATTGTTGAATTTTCTTAATTGCTAATTCATCATTAGCAGATACGTTGTAGGAAATGATTATCATCATTAAAAATATTTTCATGAAATTATCCTCTGTAAATTAATTGAATTAGATGAACTTGCTATAAATGTTTCTTTGTTTTTATATAATATGAAAATGCCCATTATAATAAGGAAAACCGCAAATGCTTTCTTTAAAGAAGATTGACTTACAAACTTTACTAAATATGAACCTATAAAGATTCCCACAACTGAGAAGAGTGTAAATTTACCTAAAAATATCCAAGGAATTTCTACAATACCAATATACCCAACAAATCCAGCAAATGATTTTAATGATATAATTAAAAGAGAGGTGCCTACCGCTTTTTTCATTGAGACTCCACCAAGCAAGACTAGGGCTGGTACAATTAAAAATCCTCCCCCTACACCAACTAGCCCAGTAACAACTCCAACAACAAGTCCTTCAACGGCTATCAATATATAGTTGAGATTTTTTTTATCATTGGACTCTTCTTCTTTTTTTTCTTTTCTTCCCTTAAGCATAAAAAAAGAAGCAAGAATCATAATTATTGCAAACATTAACAACTGTGCTTGTCCTGACATAAATTGACTCAGTTTAGCACCTAGAAATGTACCTCCCATAGCAATAGGGGCAAAAATTGAAGCAATACGTAAGTCAACATTCTTATTCTTATAATGGCCAAAGACTCCAAAAAGACTTGTGACTCCAACAATTGCTAAACTAAGTGCAATTGATAATTTAGGGTCCATCTTTAAAACATAAACAAGAATAGGAACTGTAAGTATTGATCCTCCTCCCCCTAATAAGCCTAAGCTTAAACCAATCAGAGTCGCTAACAAGTATCCAAGTATCATAATATTCTCCTAACTGACTTTTATCTCTGAACCAGGTAGTCCCCACTGTCCTTTTTCTTGTCGAAATATCTTACTTTTATTAACCAATAAAGTACCATCTGAATTTTGCTTGATTTCATATCTTTCCAAAGGTCTAGGTGCTGGCCCTTTAAAGTTTACTCCAGAATCGTAATAACCAGATCCATGACAAGGGCACTCAAATGTAGATGAGGAGTCGGTCCAATTTGGAATACAGCCCAAGTGAGTACAGATGGTACTTAAAGCAAAAAGCACACCATCTTTTTTAACGATCTATACACCATGTGTATTCTTGAATGATTCATTAACTCCATCTTCGTATTGACCTGGACGTCCAATATTAAACTCCATTTCTGGTTCAAAGTTCATGTTTGGATAAAAATATCTGAAAAACATAGAAAAAATACCACTTAATGCAGCTCCAAAGGAAATCCATGCCAAAGAAATCCAAGAAAAAAACTCTCTTCTATTCAAACTTCTCCTTTGAGTCATAGTCATTCTCCTTTTCACTTATTGCATAAAAGTGATAATTTATCGTAGATGAATTTGGTGTAAAAAACCTTGATGGGACTCAAGGTTTGGAGAGTAACATTAGTCTATAAGATTAATATATAATAAAGGAGTACTTAAATGAGCATAAAAACAGGTATTAACGAAGAGAAAAAGAAAGATATTTCCATGGGTTTATCCAAACTGCTAGCGGAAACATATACACTCTACTTAAAAACTCACAAATATCATTGGAATGTAACTGGACCGATGTTTCAAGGTCTTCATATGATGTTTGAAACTCATTACACAGAGCTTGCACTAGCTGTTGATGAAATCGCTGAGAGGATCAGGGTTCTTGGGGAAATGGCGCCAGGTTCCTACACTGAGTTTTCTAAGCTAAGTTCAGTAAAAGAAGATATTGAGTCTAAAAGAACTGCAAATGATATGATTGCTAACCTCCTTTCTGATCACGAGCAGATTACAAGAACCGCTAAAGAGATACTGCCAAGTTTAGAAAATGCTAATGATGAAGGAACCAATAGTCTTCTCGGTGCAAGAATTGAATATCATGAAAAAACTGCTTGGATGCTTCGAAGTCTCCTAGAAAAATAAATTTAATTA
>CAYGJN010000197.1:0-2398 GCA_964350135.1 uncultured Bacteriovoracaceae bacterium
ACTTATCAGTTTGCGCACGCTCGACTCTGTGATCACAGTACTGGTCTTACTGTTTATAGTTTGGACAAAATTATTGAAGGTGATCTTGGAGGTGTTACAGACGCACTTATTGCTCATCATCAAGCTGAACTCCTTAAGGGTATTGAAGAGTGAGCCCCCACGCTCAAAATTTCTTTTTAAATAATAAGTTAACTTTAGAAAAAAATTATCCTGGCATTAATTTAAATATTTTTGAATCATTCCTGTCAGATGTTGACGAGTATGTTTTGTCCTTAGAAAAAAAACTACTTGAAGGTATTCCTTTTGCTTATATTTTAAATGAATCTTTTTTTTATAAGAACTCTTTTTATATAGATCAAGATGTTCTTGTGCCTAGGTTTGAAACAGAAATACTCGTGGAGAGATCAATAGATCTTGTTAAAGAAAGAACTTATAAAACTATTCTAGATCTTGGCTGTGGCTCTGGTTGTATAGGTTTAAGTATTGCCCTTGATAGTCGAGATCTTGATCAAGTAGATTTTTCAGATATAAGTGAAATAGCAATCAAATGCACACGTACAAATTATAATAAACTTTCATATGGTCTTAACAAAACGCTTGGGACTAAATTTTACTTAGGTGATAGAAGGATTGACTCTAATTATGATCTAATAGTTAGTAATCCTCCTTATATTAAAAGAAGCATTGATAGACACTTGGTACATGAAAAAGTAAATGCATTTGAGCCAGACTTGGCCCTATATATAGATGATGATAAGTATACTTATTGGTTTAATGAACTCTGCCTTAAGGCTTACGAAAAACTAAACCCAAAAGGCTGTTTGTTTCTTGAAGGTCATGAGGATCATCTCAAGAATTTAATAGAAGTCTTTGAGAGAAATAAATTTGTTGATATAGAGATTATTCAAGACTACACAAATAGAGATCGTTTTATTCGAGGTTTTAAAAATGGATAAATTAATAGTTAATGGACCTTGTAAGCTAAATGGGAAAGTTTCAATTTCAAGAGCAAAAAACTCGAGCCTTCCCCTTATGACAGCCTGCTTACTTACAAAAGGAATCACTACTTATCAAGATCTTCCAAGGCTACGAGATATTGGTACATTAAAGAAAGTTCTAGAACATTTAGGTTGTGCCATAACTCTAAAAAATAACGAAACTTTAATTGATACAAGCCATTTAAGTTCCTACGAAGCAGTTTATGAATTAGTGAAAACGATGAGGGCCTCTATTCTTGTTTTGGGACCACTTGTTGCGCGATATGGTTATGCCAAAGTATCTCTTCCTGGTGGATGCGCTATCGGAAGTCGTCCTATTGATATTCATCTAGATGGTCTAAAGATGATGGGCGCAAATATTGAAATAGCAGAAGGTTATGTTACTGCTAAGGTTGATAAACTTAAAGGAGCAAGCATTCCTTTAAAATTTCCTTCTGTAGGAGCCACTGAAAACCTTGTAATGGCCGCAAGTTTAGCAATAGGGGAAACAATAATTTCTAATGCAGCAAGAGAGCCTGAGATTGTTGATCTATGTGAGATGCTTAGACAAATGGGTGCAAAGATTGAAGGTGATGGGACTGATACAATTAGGATAATTGGTGTTGAGCAACTAAATGCTATTCGCTATAGACCTATTGCAGATCGTATTGAAACAGCAACTTATCTTCTTTGTGCACTTGCAACTAGAAGTGAGATTACAATTGAAGATTGTGATCCACTACATATTGAATCAGTTATTTCTTTATTAAGAAATAGTGGCGCGATTATTGAAACAACAAAGAATAGTATTGATGTAAAAGCTCCATTTAATCTAAAACCTTTAAAAACTATTACTGAACCATATCCCGGTTTTCCAACTGATGTACAGGCCCAGTTAATGAGTTATCTTTTAACTGTCGAAGGTGAAAGTTGTATAGAAGAGAAAATTTTTGAAAATCGATTTATGCATGTTAGTGAGTTAATGAGACTTGGTGCTGATATTGAGCTTTCAGGTAACAAGGCCATTATTCGTGGAGGAAGGTCTTTAACAGCTGCTCCTGTGATGTGTACTGACTTAAGGGCTTCTGCTGCACTTATTGTTGCTGCACTGACTGCTGAAGGTAAGACAGAAATATCTAGGGTCTATCACCTTGATCGAGGTTATGAAACTTTAGAGGAAAAGTTTAGTAATTTAGGTGCATTTATTGAACGTGTTAGTGAATAGATGTTGATTTTTTTCCTCGGTGTCAAAACGAGCCAGATCCCTTCTAGGAAGGCCTTTCGCTAATAAGCTCTTACATTCTTAGTCTTTTATTAAGTAAATTTGTTCTTTCTCTCTAATGCCTATAATTATTTGGTAAATTTTTATCGATAAGGAATTACACGAAGTAGATCTAAAAGCTCACGGAGGAGAATATGAG
>CAYGJN010000198.1:0-2333 GCA_964350135.1 uncultured Bacteriovoracaceae bacterium
AAATTGAAATGGATCATGGTGCACGTTTTAGCTTACCAGTTGGTAAAAAAGCAGCTTAAGACATTTAAAACTTTTCAGGAATTGATAACAAGAGGCTTGCTTTGTGCAGGCCTTTTTTTATGCTAATGTTGCTTCATAGAATTTCATACTTCAAAAAAGCTCTAGTCATGTTTATTACCTATTTGCATCTTGCCCTAATTGTCCCTGTACTTTTACTCGGACCATTTATTCTTTTCAGACCAAAAGGGGATAAGCTCCATAAAGTTCTTGGAAGGGTTTGGGTTATCTGCATGCTTATCAGTTGTTTACTTTCTTTTGGGATCACTCATGATGGAGGACTTAGTTGGCTTCATGGGCTTGCGGCATTTACTATCTATTCTATTATAAGAGGTGTGCTTTATATCAGGGCGGGAAATATAAAGGCCCATCGTTCGAGTATGATAGGCCCTTATATAGGAACAGTAATCGCTTTTATCTACGCTCTTTCACCTGAGCGTTTTCTTGGTAGTTTTTTTAGTCACATCTTTTCTTAAAAAACTACTTTGAGTACAGGTCTGAATATTCTTCAACTTTGCCATCTTTATCAAACTGAACAAATGAGTTTGCTGGCACATAGCTAGAAGTACCATCAGTAAAATTTAAAACAGCTCCTTCGGCCAATGCTCCACTGAGCACAGGATTATCATAGTTGTTATAAAAGGTTGTTACATAGTTTAGATCAAACTTTATATCTTTGCCCTGTACTGTTAGATCGAACAAAGCAGGAGAGTCACTGAGAATTTTAAATTGTTTGAGATTATTCACCCCATAAGAATTTAACTTATAGACCTGGAGCTGATCAACATTTAATGTGTAGGGATTAAAAGTCCCCTTAAGAACCTTGCCTTGAAGTCTAAATTCTCCTAGAAGGTTACACTCACCAATGATAGAGCTAATATTTCCTTTATAGTCTGAATAATAGGTACAACCATTATTAATATCTCCATGGAAAGCATCCAATGGAGAGTTATTAATATTAATTTGAGCCTTTCTAAGGAGTTTAATTTTTAGTTCAATATCATAATCGATAACTGCTAGAATAGCGTATTCTTCAATCATCATAGGCTGCAGGTTTTTGAAGAAACTATTATGAATCAATGCACTTACTTCGACACGTTTAGTAAGTCTTCCATCTTGGTTAAACTGGACAGGGCCAGAGATCTGAATATGATTAGTGAACCATAAGCCTTCTTGAAGAAAGCCTCTTTTAATTTTTAATCCAGGATGAAAAACAAGATGTCCTTCAAACTTGGCAGATAAACTATCGTCTTTGTAAAAACCTTGAGAATCTGGAGAGCATTTTTGATCTTCTCCAACATGTCCAATACTTAGTATTTCTCCATTACTATGAAAGGTTGCATGATTTTCAGAACCATTAAGACATAATTTTTGTCCATTAATTATTACTTCTTCTGTTTCTGCAGTTTTTCCATACTTAAGCATTCCATTTGAATAAAACTCAGCATTATGTGTAATGGGTATGCCTTGTACATACACTTTCTGAAGTCCCATAATGTTTGGAGCTGAAAAATAGGTGTAGAGTTCTTGATCAGAGTTAAAGTCAGGAATGCTCCCTGGAGTTGAGATAAATGCGTTCAGCAGTCTTGCCTTGTCAGAATTTTCATCTCCTTGATCAGCATATACCTTATAAATAGTTTCATGAAGAATAAGCCCTGCTTTATCAGTAAGATTTAACTTATCCCAAATGTTTTTGTTAATAGTAAACTCTTTATCAAAAATGCTTGGATTAAGTAATCGAACAGCTAATTGTTCAACAGCACAGCCATATGGAATAGGAACAACTGAGGTAAAGTCCATTAAAGGAAGTTGTCCTTTAACAAAATGAATTTGTTTATTGTATATCTCTCTGGCCATAAGTCTAAATTTTTCAGCTTGTTCAGGTAGAAACCTGCTCAGATGATTGAGTGCTACATCAACTCGTTCCAAAATCTTTTTAGAGCTTCCGAGATTTGGATTAAGTGGGTTAGGGCGTTTTTCTGCTTCTTTATAGTCAAGCAGTCTTGCTGAAACAATCTGAGAAGGATCATCTTGAAGTCTACAAACAATACCATGACCACCATTTCCAATATCAGTGCCACTGTCTCTAAAAAAATCTAGAGGAATAGCTTGGGTGAAGCTTAGTTGAGGTAAGATCACCATTGTAAAGATTAGTAGTTTAAACATATTTTTCTCCTTGAGGGTTTTCGATTTTAAAAAATTGAGTTGAAAAGCAGTAAAGATGCGTTTTCTTATTATTTGAGTTAGAGATACTTTGAATTAGCTCTTTTCTGAAT
>CAYGJN010000199.1:0-2259 GCA_964350135.1 uncultured Bacteriovoracaceae bacterium
TAAAATTAGATTTCGACCTGCCACAAGGAAAAGTACTCCCATCTATCAAATATATTTTAATAGCTGTTCATAAAGATAAAATACCTATTGGGGCTATTTGTATTGCCCCTGCACTTATTGCTCTTTTGTTTGGAAGCGATGGTGTGAAATTAACTATTGGTAATGATGCTGACACTGCAAAAGCATTAGAGTCTTTAGGGGCCAAGCATATGGATTGTAAGGCCAATGAAATAATTTGTGACGATGTTCTTAAAGTCGTTAGCACGCCAGCTTATATGTACGATCATGAGTCTTTAAGTAATATCTTTGCAGGTATTAACAAATTAGTGAGTAAAGTTGTTGAGTTGGCCTAATTATTATTGAAGAAAAATGAAATAAAATGGTAGCGAAGGGGAGATTTGAACCCCCGACCTCCGGGTTATGAATCCGACGCTCTAACCAACTGAGCTACTTCGCCACATTTTTGGAAGCCTGAATACTAGAAATCCTCTAAGTATCTGTCAATATTAAGTATTTTTTTATATAAGTACTTCATGACCAAAAAGTATGACTCTTATTCCCATAAATTTATGACTCATGTTGAAAAATTCATGGACAAACATGAGCTTTGGCCTAAATCCAGGATTGTAGTGGCCTTAAGTGGAGGTGCAGACTCTGTTGGATTGTTAGTATGTCTAAATATATTGGCCTCAAAGCGTAAGCTCGCTATATGCGCTCTTCATATTGATCATGGGCTAAGAAAGAGCTCGGCGGATGATTTGCAATGGTGCAAAGAACTTTGTGGCAATTTAGGTATAGATTTTTTCTCTTATAAGATTTTCAAGAAATTTGAATCTAATAAAGAACATGAAATGAGGCATGAGCGCTATAGGCTGTTTGAAAGCTTTGCTCTAAAAGGGGACCGTCTTTTTCTAGGTCATCATCTTAATGATTCTTTTGAATGGTCACTTTTAAAATCATTCAAATCTAGTGAAGATGAGCTAGACCTTGGGATCCCTTTAACAAGAGGGATTTATACTAGGCCATTTCATTGTGTGAGCAAGAGGCAGATTTTAAAGTTTCTAGAATGCCAAAAGATTAGTTTTTTATTAGATGAAACCAATCTTGATACCAATTATGAGCGTAATTATATTAGAGTAATGATTGAAGATATTGAAAAAAAATTTCCAAGTTATCTCAAGCATTATGTTTTTAAACAAAACAAGAAAATTGAGTTTCTTAGAAAATACTCCTTTAGAAAAGATTTTTTTGGGGGCATTAGCGTAAACCCTAAAGCAAATTCTAAAGCTTTGATTAAGGCCATTAAATTAGTTTCAAATACTAAGAGAGGTTCACTTTTTAATGAAGTAGAAAAAATGATTCATTCAAGACAAACAGGTCGCAAGGGACCATTTTGTTTAAGTGGAGATGTTCTTGGTTTTGTTGAGAAAAATTTTTATTATTTTATATCTAGAGATGACTTTGAGAATAGAAAAAGAAAATTGCAAAAAAAGAATGAATCGCAGATTCCTGTTCTTGGGTTCAATAATCCTTCTCAGTTCTCGAGTTATCTTAGACATGTGCAGAGAATAAGCCTAACTGTACCGATTCTTATTACAAATACATCTCCTAAGGGTTGCCATTTAAATATTCAACACCATCCTATCTATAGAGACTGGCAGAGTTTAAGTGATAGTAGTGATTATGTATTTAATTGCGCTACTGAGATGACCAAACAAATTCATCGGATAAAGTATCCATTAAAGATACTTGATCTGTCACAAATGCTCATTTAGTAGGGATACTTTCCCACTGTCTGTACATAATTTTTGATAAAGTATAAAATTTTAGAGTCCCGGAAGGACTACTTAAAGGATTACTATGAAAAACCAACGACCTAAAACAATAGCTCTTTGGGCCCTAATTATTCTTTTGGCCGCTGTTGTTATTAAAAATGCTCAACAAAACCCAAAAGCCGAAAAAGAGCTTCAATATTCTGAATTTGTAACTGCTGTTGAAAGTGGATACGTAAAGGAAGTTACTCTTGAGCAAGGTTCAAATATACTCAAGGGGCAATTTAAACCTGAATATGAAAATGGAAAATTGTTTACTGCTCATTTTGCAGGTTCTGGGGATAATACGGATAAGTTCTTAAAAGAATCTGGTGTTAAATACGGAATTAAAATTAGACAAGATCAATCTTTGGCGATGAAATTTCTTAGTTGATGGGGACCAATGCTTGTTGGTGGTGGGAGTGTGGTGGGCTGGGTAGGGGAGTTG
>CAYGJN010000200.1:0-2178 GCA_964350135.1 uncultured Bacteriovoracaceae bacterium
ACTCTTCTTATGCACACTCCCGAAAGAACATCCCTGAAGATCTTGCAAAGAATTAATAAGCCCAAAAGCTCTTGAAAGAGAAAACCTAGGAGCTTGTTCATATATTTTTTTATCTAACGATAGTTGCACAATAATTTTTCCAAACTGATCTGATTGCGCTGGTTTTGAATTTATAAAACTAACCGTTGGGTTTTTAACAGAACTAATCCCATTAGTCTGGATAGCATTCATATCTAATGTCCTATTATTAGAAAAAGCATAACTGATGCCAAAAACTAAAAAACCTAAAATGAATAAATTCTTCATTGGGACCTCTAAAAACTCTTTTTAATAGCTTATAATTTTGCAGAGCCTAATCAATTAAAGATGAAATACTTTCAGCCCCAAGAATCTGCCAGAAAGCTTTTTAAAAAGCGAAGTAATTTCAGCATGTTATACAATACCGCTTAGGCAAATAGGCACCTCATGTTATAATAACTCTTATGGAAAAGCCTGAGACCTCCATTAAGATCAATATCTTAAACACGACTAAACTTATCTTTAATGATGAGCAGAGGAAGGTATTTGTTTTTTCCTCCGAAGTAGACAATGAAGAGATAATCTCATTAAGTGGCGAATTTTATAATTTTTTTAAAAGAGCACTTACACATACAAGTTTAAATGAGTACTTGGCTAAATTTTTAGAAAACTCAAATGAGTCTATCCAAAACGATATGTTCTCATTATTAACTGAGCTTCAAGAAAAAAATATTCTGAAAGTTATTTTTTTTGAAGATATCAAAGTAGCCCCTCTTATCAATGATCCAAGGTTTGTATGTACTTTTTTTGACCAATTAGATGAAACTCAATTTCAAGCTCTTACTTGCAACCCTGGAGATATCATTAGCGGTGACCCTTGCCAGGTCTGTATGCCTGATCCTGTAAAATGGGGTCCAGCTCCGAACTGCGCACCTAATAACCCAACCTGTGAACCTATCATAACTGGCAGTTGGCAAACAGTTGGATACAGTTGTTGATTATTTTAAGATAAAACTCTGAAGTAACAAGTCACTGATTAAGATTTAAAAAAAGTTTATTGAAAATAAAAAACCGCATTGCAATTACAAAAATAATTACGATGCGGTTTTTAAAAGTGGTGGGCCTAGCAAGACTTGAACTTGCGACCCCATCCTTATCAGGGATGTACTCTAACCAGCTGAGCTACAGGCCCACAAAAAAGTCCAATTATTGGTGGAGATGACAGGAATCGAACCTGCGACCCTCTGCGTGCAAAGCAGATGCTCTCCCAACTGAGCTACACCCCCATAATTGTATTTTTAGCAGACCAAAAATAAGGTTTTGACCCCCCTATGTCAACTTTTTAAATACTTAGCACTTTTCATTTGATGATCTGCGGAACTCTGGCTTATTATGTTCAAGTTATTGTTATTAAAAGATTTAGGATCTAATTATGAAAGCATTTATTTTATTATCTCTTTTGGCCTTTGGTTGTAATAGTAACAAAACGACCAACACTCAAAACGACTCAGACCCAATAGTGCAAGGTAGTGCTATTGATGAAGAGGGGCTTTCCAAAAACTCAGCCATTCTAAGAACTATCCATGGTGTTATTAAAATAAAATTCTACCCAGAAAAGGCTCCCGTTACTGTTAAAAGAATCACTGAACTAATTGGCCAAGGGTTTTATGACGGAATTGTTTTTCATCGAGTGATTGATAATTTTGTAGTTCAAGGTGGAGATCCAACAGGAACAGGTCAGGGTGGCTCAGGAAAAAAACTTCCAGCAGAGTTTAATGATTTAAAACATGAAAAGGGAACTGTTGCTATGGCCAGGACACAAGATCCAAACAGCGCTGACTCTCAGTTTTATATGTGCCTTTCACGTCTTGAACATCTTGATGGCAAATACACTATTTTTGGTCAAGTTGTTGAAGGCTTAGATGTGCTTGATAAAATCAAGCAAGGTGATAAGATTGTTTCTTTTACGCTTAAGGATTAGTTTTAAAATACCAATTTGAGGCAGAGCTAATAATATCTTGAAGGCTTTTCTGGGGTTCCCAAGAAAGATCTTTTTTAGCAAGAGTTGCATCTGCTGATAATACTGAAGGATGACCGTAGCGTTTATCAACAACTTTATATTTAAGTTTTGTAGCTATTATTTTGTCTACGGGGTGGTGG
>CAYGJN010000201.1:0-2097 GCA_964350135.1 uncultured Bacteriovoracaceae bacterium
AGTTACTATCGCGTAGCAATATCTCTTTTTTAAAATTTGTCTTAACGAACCTGAATTTTTTCTTGGTTGTACTCAACGATTTGACCTGATTTTATTTTGCATCGTTTTCGGAATTCAGTTTTCCCATCAACTTTCACCTCCCCTTCAGAGATAACAAGTTTTGCATGTCCTCCTGTTTGGCAAAGGTTAGCAGCTTTTAGTAAATCACAAAGCTGAATATAATCGCTGCCTTCTAAATTGATGGTTATCATGGGCTGAACTTATCATTTAATCCTAAAAAGTAAAGGCCAAATTCACCTCACTCTAGTAGGATGCACTCCATGAGTATTTTAGTGAGCCTTAGAAATTTAAACCTTAGTTTTTCTCAGAAAATGATTTTTGATAATGCCGAGTTAACCATAAGCAAAGGTGATCAAATTGGGCTTATAGGTCTAAATGGTCAAGGTAAAAGTACACTTTTCCACGTACTCGCCGGTAGTGTAAAACCAGATCACTCAACACCCCCTTTTACCTATGATAAAAGCAATGAGCGTTTTGATATATTTTTAATTCCACAAGAACTTAATATTGAGGACTACAAACATCTTAGTATTGAAAATTACTTTCTTGCTTTTTACCCCAAGCTTTACAAAATTCATCAAAAACTTGAACAAGACTATAGCAATGAAAAATTATTAAATGATTATCAAGAGCTTGGTGGCTGGGATATTCAAAACAGCTATATAAATTATCTTAAAGGTTTTGATTTAAGTGATATTCATCGATCAGTTGAAAACCTAAGTGGTGGTGAAAAACGAAAAATGGCCTTAAGTGTTGGTCTTAGCTCAACTGCAGAATTTCTATTATGGGATGAGCCTACCAACCATCTAGATATTGAAACTATTGAGCGTTTTGAAGATGCACTTCTCAAGTCTAAGAAAACCTATATGATTATTAGTCATGATCGTTATCTCTTAAATCATACATCTAATCGAATCTTTCATATTGAACATGGTAAAATTACTAACTTCAAAGGCACCTACCTAGATTACTTAGAGCATCTTGAAGAGAAAGAAGCTGAACTTAGAAAAAATTTAGATAAGCTTGAAAATCGTCACAGAAGAGAGCTTGCTTGGATGAGGCAAGGAATAAAGGCTAGAGGAACTAGATCTAAAAAAAGAGTTGAAGGTTATGAGAATATCAAAGCCGGAATTTCTGATATTAAAAGTCGTAGCAAAAAAGTTGTAAACCTTGGACTTCTGCATAGCGGACGAAAATCTAAGATCTTAGTTGATATAAAAGATGGTTCTTTTTCCTATGGAGAGAGAGAGATTTTTAAAGATATTAACTTACTGGTTACAAAAAAAGATAAAATTGCATTAATTGGTCCCAATGGAGCAGGTAAATCGACCCTTATCAATATTTTACGTGAAAAACTCAAGCTAACTTCTGGTCTTCATAAGAATGCTCAAGACTTAAAAGTTGTTGTTTTTGACCAAAACAGAGATAGTCTTGATGAGAATAAAACGGTTTTAGAAACAGTTGGTGATGGAGCAGACTTTCTTGTTCTCGGGGATGGTCAAAAAAAGCATGTTAATTCTTATTTAAAGAATTTCTTGTTTAATACAGATCAAGTAAACCAACCTGTATCAAAACTTTCAGGTGGAGAGAAGAATCGACTTCAGCTTGCCATGTTTATGAAACAAGCAGCAGACCTCTGGGTCTTTGATGAACCAACCAATGATTTAGATATTGAAACATTAGAGCTTTTAGAAAAAGAACTTAAAAGCTACGATGCCGCTGTTATTATTATAGGCCATGATAGAGCGTTTTTAGATAATACCTGTAATTCAACTTGGCTTATAAATGATCATACTATTGAAATTTTTGAAGGTGGCTACACTCAAGTAGCTCCCTACCTTCATGCACTCGAGCTTGAAAAATCACTTCCTAAAAAAGAAAGCAAAAACCAAACAAAACCTAAAAAAAGCTCAGGTCCCAGTAATAAAGAAAAAAAACGTTTGAAAATTATTGAAGATGAAATCCATAAAGCTGAAGAATCACTGGCCCTGTTTGAGAAAAATCTTGCTGAGGTGCGTTTGTCTGACATGGATCAAA
>CAYGJN010000202.1:0-2070 GCA_964350135.1 uncultured Bacteriovoracaceae bacterium
ACGGCGTCTTTAAATCTTGTTTAGTTAAAAATATTCAAAGGCATAGATCCCGTGAAAAGTTCTTGGCCAGAGAAAGAATTGAAAAAATTATTGATCCAGGTTCCGCATTTTTAGAACTCTCTGCTCTGGCTGCTGATGAAGTCTATGATTTTGAAGTACCAAGTGCTGGCGTGATTACGGGAATAGGTGTTGTCCATGGTATTGAATGTATGTTTGTTGCCAATGATGCCACTGTTAAAGGAGGAACATATCTACCTTTAACAGTAAAAAAACACTTAAGGGCCCAAGAGGTTGCTCAAGAAAATAAACTCCCTTGTATTTATCTTGTTGATTCAGGTGGAGCTTTTCTTCCAATGCAAGAAGAAGTTTTTCCTGACAAGGAACATTTTGGAAGAATTTTTTATAATCAAGCTCAAATGAGTAAAATGGGAATAGCACAAATTGGTGTAGTTCTTGGCTCTTGTACTGCAGGAGGCGCTTATGTGCCGGCCATGAGTGATGAGACAATAATTGTAAAAGATAATGGAACAATCTTTCTAGGAGGGCCTCCACTTGTAAAGGCAGCAACTGGAGAAGAGGTTGATGCTCAGGATTTAGGTGGAGCTGATGTGCATACAAGTAAGTCAGGTGTTGCTGATCATTACGCAGAAAATGAAGAGCATGCATTTGAGCTAACGAGAAATATTATTGAGTCTCTTAATTATAAAAGTTCAAAGCCAGCTGCAGACCAAATTGAAGAACCGATTTATGATTCAAAAGATTTATATGGAATAGTCTCTAAAGATACAAAAACTCCTTATGATGTTAGAGATGTCATCGCAAGAATTGTTGATGGATCTAAGTTTCAAGAGTTTAAGCCTAGTTACGGGGAAACACTTATTTGTGTTTTTGCTAAACTTTACGGAAGAACTATTGGTATTATCGCTAATAATGGAGTTCTTTTTAGTGAGAGTGCTTTAAAAGGCGCACATTTTATCGAGCTCTGTGGACAGAGAAAAATCCCTCTTATTTTTTTACAAAATATTACTGGCTTTATGGTGGGCCGACAGTACGAAAATGAAGGTATTGCTAAACATGGAGCAAAAATGGTGATGGCCGTTAGCTGTGTTGATGTTCCTAAATTAACAGTTGTTATTGGTGGATCATTTGGTGCAGGCAATTATGGTATGTGTGGAAGGGCCTATTCTCCAAGATTTATGTATATGTGGCCTAATGCTAGAATTTCAGTAATGGGTGGAGAGCAAGCGGCCGGTGTTTTGACAACTGTAAAACAAGACCAATTATCCAAGGCTTCTAAAAAACCAATGAGTGAAAAAGAAGTTAAAGAATTTGAAGCACCAATTTTGGCTGACTACGAATCCAAAGGCAGTGCTTATTATAGTAGCGCAAGATTATGGGATGATGGTGTCATCGATCCTAGTAAAACTCGTGAAGTTCTAGGTCTTTCACTTGAGGCTGCTTTAAACAAGCCTATAGAAGATTCAAAGTTTGGAATTTTTAGGATGTAAAATGCTTGTAGTTAAAAAAGAAAATAATATTGCGACAGTAGTTCTTGATAGAGTAGATGTTCATAATGCTTTTAATGACAAATTGATTGCAAAAATCACTGAAGCTTTCGATTCTTTTTTTGAAGATTCAGATTTAAGAGCGGTTGTCATTAAAGCTAATGGAAAATCCTTTTGTGCGGGAGCTGATCTAAACTGGATGAAGGCCATGAAGTCTTATTCTTTTGATGAAAATATTGCAGATAGTTTAAAGCTTTCTGAAATGTTTGAATCAATTACCAGATGTCCAGTTCCAGTGATTGGAAGAATTCATGGAGCGGCCCTTGGCGGTGGCGCTGGATTAGTTGCTGTCTGTGACTATGTTTTTGCCCTTGAAAACGCAAAAATTGGGTTCACTGAAGTGCAATTAGGTTTGGTACCTGCTGTTATAAGTCCTTATGTTATTCAAAAAGTAGGAAGTTCAAATGCGAGGGCCTATTTTCTTTCTGGTGAAAGGTTTGATGGCCAAGCTTCTCAAATTATGGGTCTAGTTCATAGGATCTGTGAGAGAGAAAATGAAGTGTAT
>CAYGJN010000203.1:0-820 GCA_964350135.1 uncultured Bacteriovoracaceae bacterium
TCTCTTAAATGATTTCTAATATCATCTGGAGTCGCACCCAAGACCCCTATTTCATGGTATTTGAATAAAAATGCAATAATAGAACCTTGAGTGACAGTAAAATTAAATATATTCTCTCCGTTAAATGACAAGTTCCTAAAGCCTGGTGAAAAACAATACTCATCGCCATAAATTTTGATAAAGCCAAATTTCTCGTCATAATGAATGTGTTTTCTAGTAACTTTTTCCATTTATAATCTCTTAGATCGTACTGATTACACCAAGGATTTTCTTGAAATCCGCAGTCCTTCTTCTGTCATTCTTCACTCTCGATTATTCTGATTTCTTCTGGGTAATTCACAAATGTATTGATTTGATTGATAAGACAGCAGGCGAACTCTCTTATTAGATCATCATCATTGAAAACTAATTTGATATCTTCATCGACACCGAGACTTGGAATATTGTTTGTGTTTAAAAAAGTTTCAAGCATGCATCCAGCAATGTAACTAAATTCATCATCAGTGATGACTCTTCTGATTTCGTGGCGAAGCTTACCCTCTGGAGATATGCTCAATTGAAATTGTAGATTCATAAGTTTAACAGGTTTCACTTTTCCTCCTTCTGTAAAAGATGGGCCACCCAGAAATTGTTTGAGTGGCCCAGACTTCTAAACACCTGTGGAGTAGATTCTAGCTGCTAAATCAGCGCTAAGATGCTTTACCGCAGTTCCTATTGCACCTGTGTTTACTCCAAACCATGCAGCAAGCTGCTTAAAGGT
Source organism: uncultured Bacteriovoracaceae bacterium (assembly GCA_964350135.1). Classification (GTDB taxonomy): domain Bacteria; phylum Bdellovibrionota; class Bacteriovoracia; order Bacteriovoracales; family Bacteriovoracaceae; genus CAYGJN01. The sequence goes on from CAYGJN010000203.1 coordinate 761, forward strand.
GAAGTTTTTCTTAGACCTTTTGAGTAACTGTTCAATTTTCATTTTCAAACTCATTTATAT
>CAYGJN010000203.1:830-2039 GCA_964350135.1 uncultured Bacteriovoracaceae bacterium
AGTTAGAGTTATTCTTCGATTATGTCTCATAACCATTTGCCCCTTGACCGATCCAAGCTCAGTACGGGGCAATTAAAAAACAGGAGTATTTTCAGGTAGTTACAACAAGACGTAGGGAGTTCTATTTGCGATTAATTAAGATTAGCAGAGGATTCTCTGCCAAGTACATAGAGGAATTACCTTCATTTTCAAACATATATTTGAAAAAATGGCCTCTACCTTTCTCGTTACCAATTTGCTGCGATATTTCTTTTTCGCCTGAAAAGATTTTACTTAGCTCTGCCGAGGAAAGACTTATTTTACTTTTTTTACCAGAAAGTAATTTTTCAATGAATAACTTTAAGATATCAAATTTTTTATGGCTACGACATTTTGTACTTTGTATGGGGAATCGTTCTATTTCACATCCCTTTATACGGGTGTTTTTTCTTATATAATCATATATATCATCTTCAAGAATAATTATACCGCCATTCTTGTAATTACGAGATATTTTCAAAGCAGTTATGTAGTCTTCCTCTTCCATTGTAAAAATATTAATAGGCTTTAATTTATCATCTTTTAGTAAATAAAAATGAGTCTCATCTTCTTCGTAAATAACATGATTCAGATGTAGGAGATTATTTATAATTAAAGCCCTTACTGGAGCATTCTTTGCTGCTCTAAGAATCTTCTCGCTGCTTAATTCAATATTTTTTTTCTTTGTTTCCTCTTTCTCTATTTCTTCTTTGATTTCTGTGAGTTTATCATTAGACGTTAAATCACCTCCTAACCTGACCAACTCTTTTTTCATTCGAGATTGTTCTTCTTTGAGGAGCTTAATCTCTTTTTGCCTACCAAGGGTCTCTTGTGTCAAATTCTTGTTGATTGCCTCGATAGAGTTTTTTTCTTCTGAGAGTAGTTTATTAATACTTATCCGCTCAGGTAACAATAAGCACCCCTTTAGATTAAGCTGTTTTTCGGCCAAATGAAGCAATGGATACTGAAAGTTCTGTCGTAGCCTTAAATACCATTTGATGTTTTTGTAATGAGAAGGAAGATTAAAAATGGTTTTTTTAAAAGCAGCCAATGGATGCTCATAAATTCTTAAAACGTCTCTTTCTCTATTTTGAAATTCTTCTGAGAGTATCAACTTAAGAACATTAAATATACTTTCCCAGAAGCTGTCGGCGCATTCTCCCCATCGTTTATAATCGCTGTCTTTCTCAT
>CAYGJN010000204.1:0-2031 GCA_964350135.1 uncultured Bacteriovoracaceae bacterium
ATAGAAAAATATGAGCGTTAGGTCTAATTGAAATATCTGTATCGAGAGAACCTGCGGGAATGACGAGTAGCTCTCCCTGTATTTGTTCATTTGGTAGAGCGGAGCCACATTCAGAGCAAAAGCTTTTTACATGTCTTGTAGAAGGAAGATTAAAGATTTTGACTTTGTCTTTTCCAGATAACCATTTAATTTTAGCCTGAGTTGAAAATAAATTTGCGGCATAGGCTGTACCAGTATCTTTTTGACAAAATTTGCAGTGACAAAGAAAAAAACTATCAAAATCACCCTCTATTTGAAAGGAGGTTTGTCCGCAAAGGCAGGAGCCTTGATTTATCTTACTCATTTTTATCCCAATAGTTCCAAAGTGAGTTTAGGGGGTAAGTATAACATGAAGATATTATTGAGAAAAAAAATGGGGTTCTTATTTAGATGAATTTGGAATGGATTGCATGGAGTTGGCAATCTGAATTTAATCACTTAGGTAAAATCTGTTATGTGGGAAAGAGCGATTTTGGAACAACTTTTGGTGTTAGCGTAGTTTGCTTAGTTCAGAGTAGCTTTTAATGTGAATAGTCTTTCTGTTATTTAATTCAGAATTTAACCAAGGCTTCGTTAGTTTATTGTATATAAAGACGACCTTGATTGCTTTTATAAAGCCAATATATTCGGGACAATTTTTTGGGAGGTCGTCTCTAGTAGATAGGCCATTTTTTAGAAACCTTTTTATTATATTAAAAATGCACCTTGGTGTTGATATATCTAGAAAATAAACCTTATCAGCTTTTTCTAGTGCTTTTTTAGAAACACCTTCAATTATCCAGCTATCTTTATCTGTAATCTCTTTGATAAGTTTTTCTTTTTTGTCTCGTGGTGTTTTTTTCCAGCCCTCTTCCCAAACAATTTTATCCAGCCCATGAAGAGGCAGGGATAGCTTTTCAGATAGTTTTTTTCCGAAACTACTTTTTCCACTTCCTGCATTACCTGTAATTAGTATTTTCATAGCGGTTGGGCCCAAAGTTGATTTAGGAGTTGATATATTTTATTGAAATTATACAGGAAATAAAATGGGGTCCCTAATGTTGCCTTAGACAACCGTATACCAAAAAGGTACTCCGCCACAAGATTTTCTAACCCAACTCGCCGTTTTTCCAGCCTTTTTCCACCGTCCTCTTGGCCCTAGAGCATCGTGCCGGTCAAAGCCTGTCAGAGGGGCCTCCTCAAAAAGGGGTAGCGTCCTATACAAGACCCGCCTCCGAAGACCTCCGCCAAAGTTTTCGCGACCACGGCCGTGGCGGAGCATTTATGATCATAAAATATCCTCTTGACATTTACTTAGCAATATTGCTAAATAACATTACTTAGCAGATTAGCTAAGTAATGGATGTGAAATGACAACGAAGAAAAGCAAAGCAGAAAGAGAGTTGGATGACCTTGAAGATGTTTTTAAGGCGTTAGCTCATAACGCACGCAGACATATTCTTGTAGTATTGCAATCAAGGGGAGGTCAGATGTCGGCAGGAGAAATTGCTAAAAGATTTTCCTGCTCTTGGCCAACAACTACTCGTCACTTAAGACAACTCGAAAATGCTGGTCTAGTTTCAGTAAAAAAAGAAGGTAGAGAACAAATTTATAATATGAACATGATCAAACTTAATAAAGTCGTTGGGAACTGGTTGAGTTGGTTTAACGAATAGTGAGGAAAAAATGGCAACACAAATAGTATTAGCAGGTTATCGACCAAATGAAGGTAAAGAAAATGAACTTTTAGAATTAGTAAAAAAACATGTTCCGACATTAAGAGAACTTGAACTTATTACTGATCGTCAGGCACTGACTATGAAATCAAAAGATGGAACCATCATTGAGGTTATTGAATGGAATGATGTTAGTTCTGCGGACCGTGCTCATGAGCATCCGGCCGTAGCTAAAATATGGGAGTCAATGGCAGCAATTAGTAAGTTTGTTCCTATGGCAGAATTAACTGAAGCAGAGAAAGCATTTTCGCATTACGAAGTTGTTACTATTTAGGGG
>CAYGJN010000205.1:0-1988 GCA_964350135.1 uncultured Bacteriovoracaceae bacterium
CATTAAGTTTTTTTTGGTCAGTGCCAGCTATTATTTTTCTAAAATTATGTGGCTTTTCAGTATCACTGCGAGCAAAACCAGAGCCTTGCTCAAAGGAGTTAAAGGTTTGAAAATTGTTTTTCTTAAATTCTTCATACTCTTCACAATACATGGCCTGTGAAGCTAGAACCTTACTTGCAGATGAATCAGACATTTTATCAATAGATTTAAAAGTTTTGTTTTCATCAAAAAGAGGCTTTTTGACATCACAGAGATATTTGGTCATAAGCTTTTGATTTCGCTTACAAAGATTCGAAATACTTTTGGCCATTGTTTTATTCCCATCAACTTCAGCATTAAAACTACAGTTTTTACTTTTATTTCCTCTAAAGTAGCGAAGTGCTGTTTCCTCCAATGAGTTAGGATTATTTTTAAGTTCTTCAATAAGCATTGCTAGATCATTGGGTTTAAGAAATTCAGCTAAGAGACTTTGTTCCTCAATAACTATTTTAAATACCATTTCATTAAAACCATCTTTCTGCATAGCACTTGTTGCTTTAGCAAGCACGCTTTCAGCTGCAACCCAGCTCTGAGAATAAAACTCATTATTACTAAAGCACTGCCCCTCAACTCTTCTCACGAGACTATTGTCTTTAGAAAAAAGATCTAGATACATTCTTTGAAAAGCGTCTTTTAATTTTTGGTCCTTACTTGCATTTGGATCACTATTAGCTTCTGAAACAATATTAAGAGCATTGACCATACCCTCATCAGGCGCACAGCCTTGATCTTTCATCTCATTAAATACTCGATCAATTGAGCAGATTTCTGAAACAGTTTGGGACTCCCCCTCAGCTTTAATCATCATTGTTTGAGGAGAAAACTCATAAGCTCCAATTACATTTTGGGCCGTTTCAAGAGCAAGATTATTAATGGCCCTTGCGATCTCTTTATTTTTTTCTTCTTTAATCTCTTCTGGAGTTAGCTGATTTGCTTTCACTAAATCACTGCTCTTTCCCAGTGCTCGACTAAAGCAATTACAACGATTTTTATTAGTTAAATTTTGGAAATCTTCTATGTTCTTAAACTCTGGAAATAACTCAGTTCTAACTGGTTCTGCCTCTAATTGATCATAGGAGCTGGAAAAACAAGCATAAGGATTCGCTGCAACTAAAAAATCTGCAGTGAAAAACAGCCAATTTTTACTCTTGTCGCATGTTTGCGAAGAAGTATCCAAGGCGTAGGAATGTAATGTTACCAGGGTGAGAACAAACCCAGCAAACGTACCGCTTCTCACTCTCTCTCCTAAATTTTATTAACTCTTTTAATATCTCTCTATGGAACTTCCGCTACTTGTTGAGCCTTAGTACCACTTAAAAATTGTGTCATATAAAACTTAATCGCTTCAGCATCTTGCTTAGCTCCATCTCCAGCCATTGCAATATAATCGTTTAATGCATCTATAATAGATTTACCTGTATCAGGGTCAACAACTTCAAGATAATCTTTTGCCAGTTCAATAAGATATTTTGTTGTGTCACTTGGGCCTGTTACACCATCGCTTGAAGACTTTGGAAAACTAATATCTACAAGTCCACCCTCATGAGCTCCATGATTATCTTTGCAATTAATATGATAAGTAAGCTCAGCTCTTGTGTATGGCTCTGAACCACTTCCATCATTTAATTTTGTAAGAGCATTATTAAATGAATAATCAAGATTATTCATATTATTAGATTTTGAGCTACTACAAAGAATTAATAAATCAGAGGTACTAAGCTTCGAATAAATTTCATCTCTTCTTAAACTCAAAGCCGCCGCATCCATAATACTTGCACTGGCTGCAATCTTTGCAATATCAGACGCTGCCGTATTGGCCGCAAGCTGTTTACATTGCTCAAGAGTCAATGGATCAGATATTGCTGAATTTAGTCCCATTAATATTGAAAGCATTAGTAAAACTCTCATCTTTTTAGTCCTCTATAGAATTTGGATTTCAAAGACTTATC
>CAYGJN010000206.1:0-1970 GCA_964350135.1 uncultured Bacteriovoracaceae bacterium
CTGATGTTTATCTTGTTGAGTTTGAAGGTGATTATTATGGACCTTTTCATGGCTTTTACTTAGTTGGCTTCAATGATGATCAAGATCAAGGAATTTCACTTCAATTAGATACGTATTACGAGATCTAACAAGCCTGAGGCCTAGATGCATTAATGAGTATTTAGGCCTAAATTCTTTGCAAAAAATTCACTTTTCTTTCAGATCATTTTGCTTTTAATGCTGAGATAATCTTAAAATAATTTTTCTTTTGACGGATAAGTTTAAGCCAGAGTCTTTTAGTGGGTTAGCAATGCCTTAAAAAACAACTAAAGAGATTGAAAAAGTATTCCCACTCAAAGTATGAGTACCTCTTAGGTGATACAATCAAGGCATCATGCAATTTAATCAAGGATGATTATTATGAACAAAGGAATTGTTTTCTTATTGCTCTCTTTTTCTCTCTGGGCCTCGCAAGCAGATTTTAATGGCCATCTGGTTAAGATTAAAAAAGATCAAAGATCTAATATTCCCAAGCGTTTTATCCTTGAAGAAATTAAAACTAAATTTGCTCATTTTATTCATGTTGATGATTCATTTTTAAAAACTAGATTTATCAAAAACTCTGAAATTGAGTATATTGAGCCTAATCATATTTATAGAATTCAAGAAACTAGTCATGATCCTAAATACTATAAGCAATGGGCCCTTAAAGGAAAAAAAGGGGTTGATATTAATGCTGAAAATGCTTGGGAGATAACAAAAGGCAGCTCTGATGTGATCATTGGAGTTATCGATACAGGTGTTGACTATAATCATGAAGATTTAAAAGACAATATTTGGACTAATGAAGCTGAAAAAAATGGAGTCCCTGGAGTTGATGACGACGGTAATGGATTTATTGATGATATTTGGGGCTGGGATTTTGCTGGAGAAGATAATGATCCATACGATGGCTTTAGTCATGGAACCCATTGTGCGGGAACTATAGGGGCTGTTCATAATGATCTTGGTGTGGCCGGTGTTATGGCCAATGTTAAAATCATGGTGCTTAAGTTTTTCACTCCTAAAGGCACTGGTGAAACTAAAGATGCTATTCGCGCTATCTATTATGGTGTTGAAAAAGGAGCACGCGTTCTTAGTAACTCTTGGGGTGGTGGACCAAAAAATATGGCCCTTAAAGAAGCAATTGAATATGCCAATAAGAAAAATGTTCTTTTTGTAGCTGCAGCGGGAAATAGTAAGTCAAACAATGACAGCAAGTCTTTTTATCCGGCCAATTATAATATTGCTAATATTATTGCCGTTGGCTCTATTGGAAAAAAAGGGTCTAGGTCATGGTTTACAAACTACGGTAGAGAGAAAGTACATGTGATGGCTCCAGGCTCTGGAATTTATTCAACTGTGAGAAAAAACAAATATAGCTCTAAATCTGGGACCTCTATGGCCACACCTCATGTTGCTGGTATTGCTGGTCTTCTTATATCTGAGTTTCCAAATATAACTGTCACAGAGATCAAAGAAAGGCTGATAAAGGGATCTATTGTTAATGGTAAGCTTGATCGTTATAGCCAAAGTAAAGGCTATGTTGATGCTTACAACGCTTTAACCTATTAACAGGAGTCGGGCACACTGAGAACTGGTACTGATTAAAGGTTCTGGTTCTGGTTCCTTGAATAAAAAAAAGGGAAGCCCTAAAGCTCCCCTTCATATTTCAAATGAAATTTAAAACTTATTTAAGATGTTGGTTAACAATCTTAGCGATTTCAAACATTGAAACTTCAGCTTTTTTGAAAAGAGGCTTCAATACTTCATCGGCCATAACGTTTCTTCTGTTCTTCGGATTCTGAAGATCATGTTTTTTGATATAAACCCAAATTTTCTTCATAACTTCAGTTCTTGGAAGAGGCTTAGCACCAACAACTTTAGCTAGAGCTGGAGAAGGAGTAAGAGCGTTCATAAAGGCTGGTTGGGGGGTGGGTGTGTGGGTGGGG
>CAYGJN010000207.1:0-1796 GCA_964350135.1 uncultured Bacteriovoracaceae bacterium
GTATTAGCAGAATCACTCGTTTTAAAACCTACAAATTGACAGTTTTTTTTAAGATCTAACAGATCTTCTATAAAGATACTTTTTACCTTTAAATTTTCATGAAAGCTTTTAATCTGAATAATTGAAGAACTAAAACCACAAAGACTTAGTAAACAATCATAAAAAAAATTAGGGGATTCATCTTGAATGGCCATAAAAGAATTTAGTAATTTTTTTGAAATATTTTTATAATAGACAAAAAGCCGCTCTCTCATAGGCTCAGGAAGCTGGCCCGGTCTATCAGGCAGTCCTGAATCCTTCCATTCCTCACCAAAGGTTTCATTTTGTTCTAGTCCTGCCATTTCATGGAGGTCCAAGCAAAGTGAGCTAAACTCAAGCTGGGCAATATTAGTAATCTCATGCTGAAATCTTAAGGCCGAATCTATTTTAAAATATTCTGAAACAAAACTATTAATACCTGCACTTTTTGTATTCACATAAGAATTTGCCTTGCAAAGTTTTAAGCTTAATGGATAAGTTTTATCCTTAGAGACAAGCACAATATCAGCCTCTGTAAAGGCCAAGTTTTTACTTTGTAATTTACCTACTAAATTAACTGCATCATAAGAAATACCCTTGTAATCTAAAAATTGAAGGAGTTTATCAACAGTGATTTGGGCCATCTCTTTAAGGACGAAGGAGAGGTTAGAATCTATTTTTTTTAACTCACGTTCATATTGAGAAAGTCTTTGCAAAAAGTCTGGACTTATTTTTGAATAAAACTTGTCTAAATTATTAGTTTTCATTGCTAGAATCTGTGCAACTAAAAACTCGAAAATATTTCCTTTGTACTCATTTAAGTAGGCCTGAGAAATGGAGGGAGCTAAATCTTGATCCATATTTTCTTTTATCATGAAACTTTTCTTCTTACAGAAATTAAAGCATTTTCAATTCGTTCTAAGTATGAAAAAGTACTAAAGATTTAGGCAAAATTAGGAGTACGCAATGAGTCAATTTCCTCCTGTTATTGAGGAAATTCAAGACTTGAGCTTGGAGCAAATCAACACCCTTTTGGCCCGAGCAAGAAGAATAAAACAAGGCTATTTCGCTAAAACCCATACCTTTTTCGAAGACTTCAAAGATCATACAGTTATTACCTATTTCAGTGAAAATTCAACAAGAACAAAGATTTCATTTATCCAATCAATTTATGACCTTGGTTTAAGACATATTAATTTTGATGTGCATCTTTCAAGCGTTCATAAAGGAGAAAACTTAAATGAAACATTACAAACTCTTAAACATTTAGGCGCAGACCTTTTAATCTATAGAACTAATAATTCTAAAGAACTTAGTTTTATAAAAGAAAACCCCCCTTTTAAGATTATTAATGCTGGTGATGGTATTAATCAACATCCAACTCAGGCTCTTCTAGATCTCTTTACGATGATTGAACTTGGTCATAATCCAAAAGGGAAAACTGTTGCAATTATTGGTGATAGTAGGCATTCAAGAGTATCTCATTCACTAATCGATCTTCTTTCATTATGGGGTGCTAATATTATCCTAACAGGCCCTGAATCACTTCTTCCTAATCAGATCCCCAATAAAAATACAAGTTTTTGCACCGATCTAGATGAGGCTCTTAGTAAAGCTGATATTCTCTACCCTCTAAGAATACAATTTGAACGTCATGAAAAAACTGAAGAAAAAGATTTTATTAAACAATATACTGCAGACTATGGTCTAACTCTTGAAAAACTTAATAATCATGGAAAACAAACTCCAATCTATCATGCAGGACCTGCCAATATAGG
>CAYGJN010000208.1:0-1723 GCA_964350135.1 uncultured Bacteriovoracaceae bacterium
CAGAAGCTCGGGCCACCATTATGGAAAAAGCTTTACGCCAAAAATTCCCTGATTTAAGAATGCAAAATAAAAAATCAGCTACTAATAATTATAATCCATTAACTCAGGCTCATTGTAAGTTAAAGCTTGTTGAAAGTTTTAAGGAAAGTTCCAATAAAAATGAAGTTGATTTGCAAAAGAAGTCTAAAGTGAGCTCAAGTGCGCTTGCTAAATCTGCAAGGAAAACTCATAACCTTTATACTTTAGAGGGAGTGCCTGCAGGTCTTGGTGCTTTTGAAAATAAAGTCACATTATTATGTGAGAGGAAAAAGAATTTTTATAAGATAACTTTCCAACTTAATGGGATTGATTCAAGTATTTTTACAACCCTTAATCTTGAAAGAGGCAAGCCTCAGGAGATTGGAAAGGCTATTTCAGATTTGGATGAAAAAGGTCTGAGTTTAAATCTTTCAAAAGGGTTAAAGTACGAAAAACTTGAGGGTATTAAAGCAAAAATTTATACTTTAGAGGTTGAGTAATGAGCCTCCTTGCAGGTTTTTGGAGTCCTTATAAAAAATTGTCTGACGCTGAAAAGAAAAATTTCTGGATTCTAACAATCGTTCATTCTCTTTCACTTTTTACTTACCCAATTTTAAGATCTTGTACAGACTCTTTTCTCCTGCAAAACCTTGGAGCAAAGAACTGGCCTTTAGCTAACCTTTTCGCTGTCATTTCTCTTGTATTTGTTGTCAATCTCTACAATCGATATATTAAAGAGAAAGGATCTAAACGACTTTTCTTATGGACATCATTTTTCTCAGCAATTTTTTTCTTTATATCAGCTTTAATGTTTAATAGCCTCCCAAAAGAGTTTGGCTATCTTATGTTTGTTTGGAAAGAAGCTTATATCGTTTTGATGGTGCATATGTGCTTAGGTTTGTTTAATAGTAATTTCTCTTTTGAGTTTGCAAAGACTTTTCATGGACCCTATAGCGCTCTTGTTAGCCTTGGAAGTATTTCAGGCGGTATTATTACGGCCAGTTTTGTGAAAAGTATTGGTATCCAACTTCTTATGGGTGTTGCCATTACAGTGTTAGCATTAGTTCCTCTTCTTATTATAAAACTTCAAGACAATTCACAAGCAGAGATTAAAAAACAACCAAAGCCTCTAAAGTCTTTAGAGGGAATTTTGCCATATGTGGGAGGAATTCTAAGTCTTGTAGCCCTTTCTCAATTTTGTATTTATATTATTAATTTTAGATTTAATATAGAAGTCGCGGATACTTTTACTTCAGCAGTAGATAAAACAGCCTTTTTTGGTAAGATTTACGCCATTATCAATATTGTCTCTCTTTTTATGAGTGCAATTCTGACTCCTCTTATGCTTAAAAAGTTTAGTAGTAAATGGAATCATATTATAGTTGCTGGATCTTATGGCTTTGCGATTTTTCCAATTCTGATATTCGGTGGAGGGGCAATGGTTGGTGTAATCTCCTCTCTTTTTGTTTACGCAAAAGGAATGGATTACTCTCACTTCGGTACTATTAAAGAGCTCCTGTATTACCCACTAGAAAAAGCCCAGCGTATTGGGGCAAAATATATTGTAGATATGTTTGGCTATAGATTTTCAAAAGGGCTAGTTGCTCTAGTATTATCTTTTTTTCAAAATATTCAAGTTATTAATATTTTGTTATGAGTGTTTTCTTTAGCCTGGATGTTTTAAGCTTATAACCTTTTTAAATTA
>CAYGJN010000209.1:0-1659 GCA_964350135.1 uncultured Bacteriovoracaceae bacterium
TAATTTAATGAAAGCAATAGGAAGATCAGAAGTGCTAATTGAAGACCACAAGGATGCACTAGACGATCTTAGCGAAGAAACAGAAAACCTAGAAGGATGGGTAACTATTTTTCTTAAAGCAATTAAAAGTGCATTGCTTTAACTAACAGAAAAGGAATTACTATGAGCAAAGAAGAACAACTCGAATTAGACCTTGGCGGCAGAGCAAACGTACGTTTCTCTCCCTCTGAATATAAGCAAGTGCAAAAAGATAGTTCTAAACTAAGTAAAACAGTACCAACACTGTTAAGGGATGCTTATTTCAATCGGCTTCCAACAAAGGTGCTTGTAACCCAAAAAGACTTGGAGACTCTAAGAAAAGACATTAATCGCATTGGCAATAATCTTAATCAAGTAGCTAAAAAAGTAAACTCAGGTTTCATGCATGGCTGGAGCGACACTTTAGATAAAGTGCTTGAGGAATTTAAGACTCTAAATAGTCTTATCTATTATGGTCATGGCGTACATAAACGTTAAATGGAGAAAGCACATTTCCAAAAACAAAGAAATGTCTGCAAGTGATTATGAAGAATAATTATTGAAAGATAGAGGAACAGAACTGGTGACAAATACAAACAACTGCGTAGCTGGACAAGCTATTGATACATTTAAAAATACACAAGCTGGTTTTGCAAAGGATACCATGCGTGGAAGGAAAAATGTCAATGTTGCTTTTGAAGTTATTCATAGTTTTAATCCTGAAGAAAGTAGCAGATTAAGTGCCGAGAAAATCAATTTCATGGGAACTGAATTAGCTAAACGCTACTTTCCAAGCCATGAGTTTCTTGTTGTCACTCATACCGACACTAATAAAACTCATAATCACATTCTTATTAACCCTGTTAATGAAATCACAGGAAAAAGAGATGTAACAGACAAGAAAAAGCATTTGTATAACTTAAGATCACTATCAGATGAAATTGTTTTGGAAAACGGCCTTTCTATCATTAAAGAAACCGACAAAAATAAAAGTAAAAAAATACCAGAAAAAGTAAAAGGAATCCAAAAAAGAGGTGGAAACTCTTATCGCCTTGATCTTTTTCAAAAAGCCGACTTCGCTAAGAGTTATGCAACAAGTTTTGATGAATATGTAGGCGCTCTTAATGAACTATCTGTCAAAGTTGCTATTACTGATAAGAAGATCACATATTTCTATGATGGCCATAATAAGGGTATCAGAGGCGACAAACTTGGAAAGAGTTATGACAAAAAGGGATTGATCCAAAACTTCAAAGGTAACGATGAACGATTTGATAAACAACCTCAATTAAGGAGTAAAATTAAAGATGGAATCAGCAATTTCAAAGATGGAAAAGGAGATTCTTTGGGAGTTTCAAGCTCATTACTTTTGGGTGGAGGAACTGCACAAGATATTAAAGGTAAAAATTACGAATCTTACACTAAAAGTGATCGTCGTGGCGATAGGACTCCTTTGCCTTCAAATCATTTCCTTAGGAATTCTATTATTCCTATTAGTGAAATAAGAAAGGCATCACAAAGCGACATTTTGGAGTATTGTAAAAAGCATAAATTCCAAACTGACACTAATGATAAAGGATGAACCTATTTAATAGGTAAAAGTTTTATTGTTTTTGAGGGCTTGAGAGGGGGGGGTCGGAG
>CAYGJN010000210.1:0-1505 GCA_964350135.1 uncultured Bacteriovoracaceae bacterium
TAGTCCTCGCTAGAGACTTGACTCTAGATATTGTTTTTACACTCTCTGCTTTATATGTTCTCCGTCCCGCTTTGAGGACATCAAAAAGCTTAGAAAGAGGATGATTTTTAACTTTTTGAATACTCACTTCTCCTTTTTCTACTTCTGGGTCAAAAGGTGCTGTGTAGTACCAAAGAGTATTTCCATTACTCACAATGATAGACTCAAATGGTGTTTTTTGTGTCAGTTTGATTTGACCAGGAAAGTTGTATTCGATTTGCCCGTTAGATTGAGACAATTTCTTATGAAGGCTTTTAAACTCTTTTACATAGAGTGCTTTAAAGTTTCCTTTAAGAAATGAACTATTAGTTTCTTTTGACTCAACATTTGAAAGAAAAAGAACCATCAATAATAAGATAAGAAATGGCTTAATCATATTTAGTCCTACTGAAGATGAACAGAGACGGCCGTTGATATTCCAGGTTCCTGCATTGTAATTCCGTAGAGACTATCATTAAGCTCCATTGTCTTCTTATTATGAGTAATAAGAATAAACTGAGACTCTCCACTCATTTCTCTTAGGAGTTCGTTAAATCTTCCAACATTAGCATCATCAAGAGGAGCATCAACCTCATCCAATAAACAAAAAGGAGATGGTTTAACTAAAAAGATTGAAAAGATAAGACTAACCGCTGTTAATGCCTTCTCTCCACCACTCATTAAGTTAATATTTTGCATTTTCTTTCCAGGAGGTTGAGCAATAATATCTACTCCGCATTCTGGATCGTTAATATTTCCTGTAATCTGAAGTTTTGCATTTCCCCCACCAAATATAATTGGAAATACTTTTTCAAAACGATAACTAACTTCTTCAAAAGCTTCTTTGAAACGCTCTCTAGACTTTTCATCAATATGGTTAATGGCCTTCTCAAGATCTTCAACGCTGTCTTTAAGTTCAAGCTCTTGAGACTTAAGAAAATCATGACGTAACTTCTGACGATCGTAATCAGCAATGGCCTGCCAATTAATCTCACCAATGCGAGCAAGTGCCATTTTATATTGCTTGAATCTATTTTTTTGATCATGAAGTTCTTGACCATATTTCCTTATAAACTCATAAGGCTCAGCCGTTTTAGTTTTACTAATAACTTCATCAGTCTCTTCATTAAGGACATCCATTTGGTACATATCAGATAAATCTTTAAGACCAACAAGTTCATTATTATCAAACTCTAGAAAATCAGAGATTGTTTTTCTTAGATCAACCTGATGTTTTTCAAACATATCTCTTACTGTTTGAGCTTCATCTTCAATTATCTGTTCGCGCTTAGCTTCTTTTGAAATAACTTCTTTTTCAACTTTAATCATTTTACTATTTAGTTTTCTGATTTCATTTTCTCTTGCTTGCATTCCAGAAAGAAGCTTTTGAAGTTCACTTTTTTTGTTGTTTAACAATTTTTCTTTTTCTGAAAGCTCAATTGCCAGCAAGCTATTTGTTTCAACTAGCTCTTTTATCTCTACATCAA